>JABFYB010000452.1 GCA_013361475.1 Hamadaea sp. | reverse complement strand
GCGGCGAGTGGGGTGTGGCACTGCGGCTGCCGGACTGGGCCGGTGACGGGGCGACCGTCACGGTCAACGGGCAGCCGCAGCCCGTCTTGGGCGACCGCGTCGTGGTGCGCCGCGCCTTCCGGGCCGGCGACGAGATCGTGCTGTGGCTGCCGATGCACCCCCGGTTCACGCATCCCGACCCGCGCATCGACGCCGTGCGTGACTGTGTCGCCGTCGAACGCGGCCCGATCGTCTTGTGCGCCGAGTCCCCCGACGGCGCGATCGACCTGGACCGCGTCCGGGTCGACCCGGATGTCCCCCCAGCGGACTACGCCGCTTCCGCCACACCGGCGGAGAACGAGAAGAACCCCGAGCAGAGCACGGTCTCCGTCTCCGCCGTGCTCGAACAGACCGCCTCCACCGCGTGGCCGTACGCCGACGCGGCGGCGGGCGGCGCCCGGACCCCGACGTCCCTGCGACTGATCCCGTACCACCGCTGGGGCCGCCAGGGTCCGGCCACGATGCGGATCTGGCTGCCCAAGACCTGACCGACCCGGCCGCCCGAGCCGCCGAACCTCCCAGACTAAGGAGAGATCGTGAGATCGTTGAGAACCCCGGCCGCCGTGGCGGTCGCGGTCCTGCTGACCGCCGTCCTCGGGGCGTGCGGTGAGGATGAGGCGCCCGGCGGGAACTCCACCGCCGGCGTCGACGACGGCGCGCAGCTGACCCTGTGGACGCGGGCCGCCACCGAATCGGTGTCCAAGGCGTACGCCGAGGCCTACAACGCCGGTCACAAGAACAAGGTGACCGTGACGGCGTACCCGAACGAGGAGTATCCGGCGAAGCTGGCCTCGGCGGCCGGGGCGAAGGCCCTGCCCGACCTGTTCGCCACCGACGTCGTCTTCGCGCCGCAGTACGCCTCGCAGGGACTGTGGGCCGACATCACCGACCGGTTCGCCGCCAGCGGCCTGAAGGACAAGGTCTCCCCCGGCCACGTCCGCGCCGGCACCTGGGACGGCAAGACGTACGCGGTGCCGCACACCGTGGACATGTCGGTGATGCTCTACAACAAGGATCTGTACGCCAAGGCCGGGCTGGACCCGGAGAAGCCGCCGACGACGCTCAAGGAGTTCGCCGAGCAGGCGCGCAAGATCGACAAGCTGGGCGGGGACGTCAACGGCACCTACTTCGGCGGTAACTGCGGCGGGTGTGTCGAGTTCACCTTCTGGCCGTCGGTCTGGGCGTCCGGCGGCAACGTGCTCGACGACAAGGGCACCGCCGCGAAGATCGACTCGAAGGAGATGGCGGACGTCTTCGCCCTCTACCGTTCGCTCTACGACGAGGGCGTGGCCGCTCCGGCGTCGAAGGACGAGGCCGGTCCGACCTGGCTCGGCGCACTGCAGAGCGGGAAGATCGGTATCGCCCCCGGACCGTCGGTGTGGCTCGGCATGATCGAGGAGAAGGGCGTCAAGATGGGCGTCGCCCCGATCACCGGCCTCGACGGCGGCGAGTCCACCTTCATCGGCGGCGACTCGATCGGCATCGGCGCGACCAGCACCAAGCAGGCGCAGGCCTGGGACTTCCTGAACTGGACGATGTCGGACGACGCCCAGGTCGAGGTCATCGCCAAGAACAAGGGTGTGCCGATCCGCACCGACCTCGCGTCCAACAAGTACTCCTCGGCCGACCCGCGCATCGTGACGATCAACAGCCTCGTCGCGAAGGGCAAGACGCCGTACGCGAAGAACTTCAACGCCTCGTTCAACGACCCGCAGAGCCCCTGGCTGCAGACCGTCCGCGGAGCGCTGTTCGGCGACGCGGCCAAGTCGCTCGCCGACGGCAACGCGGCGATCACCAAGTCCCTCCAGCAAGGCTGACCATCCGCCGGCCCGGCCGTCCCACCTGACGGCCGGGCCCCCGACCCGAGTCCGGAGAACCAATGCCCATGACAATGCAACGCCCGGCGGTGACCGCCGAAGCGGCCGCGACGAAGACGCCGCCGCGTCGCGCGAGCCGGGCCCGAAGGCGAAGCCTGGTGGGCGCCGCGTACGCCGCCCCCACGGCGGTCATGGTCGGGCTGTTCTTCGTGACGCCGCTGCTGCTGGTGGTGTGGATGTCGCTGCACAAGTGGCCGCTGCTGGGACAGCCGACCTTCAACGTGCCCGACAACTACGCCGGCATCGGCGACAACCAGCTCGTGGGCTCGGCGGTCTGGTTCACCCTGAAGTACACCGTGATCATGACGGTCCTGCTCTTCTCGCTCGCCCTCGGGCTGGCGCTGCTCGTGCAGAACCGCCGCCGCGGCGTCGGCTTCCTGCGTACGGCGTTCTTCCTGCCGATGGCGGTCGGGTTCGCCAGCGCCTCGTTGCTGTTCCTCGGCCTGCTGTCGGACGAGATCGGCCCGGTCAGCGACGCCTTGCGGGCCATCGGCCTGGTGGACGGGTACGTCTCGTGGACCTCCGGTAGCGGAAACTCAGCCCTGGGCTCGACCGTGGTGCTCGTGCTGTGGCGGTTCGCCGGGTTCAACATGCTGATCATGCTCACCGGACTGCAGGCGATCCCGCTGGAGGTCTACGAGGCCGCGCGAATCGACGGCGCCAGCCGCTGGCAGACCTTCCGGAGCATCACCCTTCCGCTCCTGCGGCCGACGATCGCCCTGGTCCTGACCATGATGATCACCGGCTCGATCCTCGCCTTCGACCAGTTCTGGATCCTCACCCGCGGCGGCCCCGACAACAGCACCACCTCGCTGGTGATGGTGATCTACCGG
>JABFYB010000450.1 GCA_013361475.1 Hamadaea sp. | reverse complement strand
CTGGGCGTCGGAGACCTCCTCGACCGCGCCGACGACGGCCCGGCCCGCGTTGTTGACGAGCACGTCGACTCGGTCGAACCGCTCGACGGCGGCTTGGACGAGCCCCGCGGCGGCGGTGACGTCCCGCGCGTCGTACTTCTCGGCCACGAACGTGTCGGGATACTTCGCCGCCAGGTCGGCCAGGCTGTCCGGCCGCCGGACGGCCGCGATCACGATGTCCCCGTCGGCCAGCGCCTTCTCGGCGAGTGAGCGCCCGAAGCCGCGGGAGGCGCCGGTGATGATCCAGGTAAAGCTCTGCGTCTGTGTCATGACGGCGACGCTATGGTTTCGAGCGCGCTCGAACGCAAACCTCCAGCGGGGCGATTGTGACCAGGACCACCCGAAAATGCGATCTTGCACGATTATGCGAAGCCCGTCCCGGGTATGGACGGGCCATGATCCCCGAGCTTGGCCAGACCATCGTCGCCGACCGACCCCGGAACGACTCCACTGACCAGCGGCCTCGTGACTTCGCCGAGGTCTCCGACGCGGGAGACCACCTGTCGCCCTGCCATACCCTGAACCACACGGACCAGGACTGCTCCGGGCGGCACCAGGTCGGTCTCACCTGACCCGGCGCCGCCGGATGCGACATCAGAGCAGTCGCGACATCAGAGCAGTCAGGCGCGGCGGCCGATCCGCCACCAGCCCACCGCGGCCGTCAGCGCCGCCAGTCCCAGCAGGAGCAACGACTCCAGCAGTTGGAACGGCCAGTACCGCCGGTTGGGCTGGTACGCCACGTCGACGTGCAGGTTGTGCGCGGCAAGGCAGTCGGCCGCCGCGCCGAAGGTGCCGCCGCTGCCCACCGCGTCCGCCTTGCCGGGCGCGATGCAGTCGCCGAACACGCCCGGGTCGAGCGTCCTGCCGTCGGGCGTACGCAGATCGGTGACCGAGGTGACCCAGGCGTCCGGCACCGACAGGCCGCGTACCGACGGCCGGTTGGTCAGACCGCCTAATCCCCGCAATTCGTTGATGGCGGACACGGTCATCGCCCGGCTTTCCGTCATGGGCGGCATCAGATGCGGGCGTACGCCGTTGGCCAGCACGAACTGCGTGACGATCACGAGCAGTCCGGTCAGCGCCATCGCGGGTACGGTACGCCGCACGAGCAGCCCGAGCACCGCTCCGACGGCGAAGGCGAAGACGGCGTACGCGATCGGCACGAGGTTTCGCGCCCCGAACACGATCGTGGTGAACCGGTCCCCCGCTGCCGTGTCGACCGGGCTCGCCGCCCAGGTCAACGCGAGCGTCAGCAGGCCGGCGGTGACGACGACGGCCGACGCGACCACCAGCAGCTTGACCGTGAGCCACCGCCGCCGGCGGATGCTCTGACTCCACACCAGCCGATGCGTGCCGGCCTCGAACTCCCGGGCGATCAGCGGAGCGCCCCAGAACATGCCGATCAGGGCGGGCACGAGCAGCACGCCCGCGTCGACGAACAGCAACGTGTTCATGTGCTCGGCGGCGTACTGCCGCAGCGCGTCGGCGCATCCGGCCGCGTCGGCGCAGGTCGCGAGGTACGCACGACGGGACTGCCGAAGGCGTACCCCCAGGAGGAGCAGCGGGACCACGGCCGCGACCAGGGCGATCAGCCCGGCCAGCGCGGACGTCCGGAATTGCCGCCAGCTGAGCCAGATCATCGGGTTCCTCCCATGTAGCCGAGCGCGATCTCCTCCAGGTGGCCGGGGCCGCGGCCGTGCTGCGCGAGGATGTCGCGAACCTCGCCCGCGAGCTGGACCCGGCCGTCCCGCAGCAGCACCAGATAGTCGCAAGCACGCTCCACATCGGACATCAGATGTGAGGACAGCACGGCGCTCGCGCCGAGGTCGGCGACGAACTCCACGAGGCTCGCCATGAACGCGTTGCGGGCCAACGGATCCAACGCCGCCGCCGGTTCGTCCAGCACGAGCAGGTCGGGCCGTTTGGCGGCGGCCACGGTCAGCGCCAGCTGCGCCCGCTGACCACCGGACAGCCGACCGGCACGCTGGGTCGGGTTCAGGCCGAGCTGATCGATGCGCCGGCGCGCCAGCGCCGCGTCCCAACGCGGGTTGAGCCGCTCGCCGAGCCGCAGGTGCTCGCCGACGGTCAGGCCGGCGTAGACCGGCGTGTCCTGCGCGACGAAGCCGACGGCGGCCGGGTCCGCGCCCGGACGGCGGCCGAGCACCGTCAGCTCGCCCGCGCTCGGCTCGATCAACCCGCAGATGAGCTGCAACAACGTCGACTTGCCCGCGCCGTTCGGGCCGACCAGGCCGACGATGCGGCCCGCCGGCACGGCCAGATGACAATCGGCCAGCGCGGTTCGCCGGCCGTATCGTTTGGTGAGGGCCGTGGCCCGCAATGCCTCGGGGGGCTGTGCTGTTGATGACATGCCGCCCAGCCTGGGTCGGCGCCGGGTCCGCGCGCATCGGCCCGAAGAAGGGGTACGCCCGGCGGCGAACCCTACTTTCGGCGGTGACGGCGCAGTTCACGGCGTGGGTAGCGTGGGCGCGTGACTACCTGGGAGCAGTTCGAACGACGCGTCGTCTCCGCGGCGAACGTGGCCTTGGCCGCAGCGTTGACCCTCATCCTGGCGGTGGTGGCGCTCGCCGTCGCCGTGACGTGGGGCGGCCGGTCCGCGCTGTTCGGGCTGGCGACAGGCGCTGTGGCCGGGGCTTTCGCGCTGGCGCGGGACCGGTTGCCCGGCCTGGCCGCCGCGGTGGGCGCGCTCGGCCTC
>JABFYB010000225.1 GCA_013361475.1 Hamadaea sp. | reverse complement strand
AGGTCGCCGACAAGGTCCATCCCTCCACCAAGGGGCTGCCGGACCGCTGGACGCGTACCGAGGAGTGGTACAACTTCGACAAGAACCAGCGCGGCGACGTCCACGTGCTGGTCACGGCCGACGAGACCACCTACGACGCCGGGGCGGCCAAGATGGGCGCCGACCACCCGATCTCCTGGTGCCGCAACGCCGAGGGCGGCCGGGTCTGGGCCACCGCGATGGGCCATCAGGCGTCCGCCTATTCCGAGTCCGCGTTCAAGCAGCACGTGCTGGGCGGGGTGAAGTGGGCGGCCGGAGCCGCGCCGGGCGACTGCGGGGGCACGGTCACGACGCGATTCCAGAAGGTGACCCTGGACGGCGCGCCCGACCAGCCCATGGAGCTGGACGTGGCCCCCGACGGCACGGTCTTCTACATCTCGCGCTCGGGAACCGTGCACATGATCCACACCGATGGTGAGGTGCACGACATCGCCGCCCTGCGCGTGTACGACGGCGGCGAGGACGGGGGCATCGGCCTGGCCCTCGATCCCGGATTCGCCACCAACCACTGGATCTACCTCAACCACTCACCGGCCGGCACCGCCGAGGTCAACCGGGTCTCCCGGTTCACGCTCAGCGGCGACACCCTGGACCTGGCGAGCGAGAAGAAGATCATCGAGGTTCCCGCCTACCGCAACGTCGACGAGCCCGGCCATACCGGTGGATACCTCGCGTTCGGCCCCGGCGGCAATCTGTACATCGGGCCAGGGGACGACACCAATCCGAACGGCTCGGACGGGTACGCGCCGATCGACGAGCGAGCCGGCCGCGAACACTTCGACGCGCAGCGCTCGGCGGCCAACACCAACGATCTGCGCGGCAAGATCCTGCGCATCCATCCCGAATCCGACGGCACGTACACGATCCCGTCCGGCAACCTGTTCGCGCCCGGCACCGCCAAGACCCGCCCCGAGATCTACGCGATGGGCTTCCGCAACCCGTTCCGCTTCTCCGTCGACAAGACCACCGGCTGGATCTCCGTGGGGGACTACGGCCCGGACGCGGGCAGCGCGAACGCAGGCCGCGGCCCCGAGGGCACCGTCGAATGGAACCTGATCAAGCAGCCGGGCTTCTACGGCTGGCCCTACTGCGTCGGCGACAACATCCCGTTCAACGACTACAACTTCGCCACCGGCACCTCGGGAGCGAAGTTCAACTGCTCGGCGCCGGTCAACAACTCGCCCAACAACACCGGCCTGACCACCCTGCCGGCTGCCAAATCCGCCACCATCTGGTACGACTACCACGCCTCGGCCCAGTTCCCCGAGGTCGACTGCTGCGGTGGCGCGGCGCCGATGGGCGGCCCGTTCTACCACTTCGACGCGACCAGTACGTCCGACCGCAAGTTCCCCGAGTACTTCGACAACACGCCCTTCTTCTACGAATGGAGCCGGAACTTCGTCAAGGAGCTGCGCCTCGACTCCTCCGGCAACCTGCTGAAGATCAACAAGTTCGTGGCGCAGCTCGCCCCACGCGCGCCCATCGACATGAAGTTCGGCCCCGACGGCGCGATGTACCTCGCAGAATGGGGCAACGGCTTCGGTCACAACAACACCGACGACGGCATCTACCGCGTCGACTACGTCGGCGGGAACCGCGCCCCCATCGTCAAGGCGACCGCCACCCCCGACTCGGGGCAGGCGCCGCTGACCGTCGCGTTCTCCTCCGCGGGCTCCTCCGACCCCGACGGCGACGCGATCACCTACGCGTGGGACTTCGGCGACGGCGGAACGTCCACCGGCGCCAACCCGTCCCACACCTATGCCGCCACCGGCACCTACACCGCCCGGCTCACCGTACGGGACGCCGTCGGGAAGACGAGCGCCGCCACCGTGACCGTCGTCGTCGGCAACACGCGCCCCAAGGTCGTCATCTCGGCCCCGCCCAGCGGCGGATTCATCGATTTCGGCGACAGCGTCGGCTACTCGGTGAACGTCACCGACCCCGAGGACGGCACGATCGACTGCGCCAAGGTCACCGTGGTCACGGCTCTCGGCCACGACCAGCACAGCCATGACACCGGCCAGTACACCGGCTGCTCGGGAACGGTCGTGACCACCGCCTCCGGCCATGACGCCGCCTCCAACGTCTACTACGTCCTGTCGGCCGGCTACACCGACAAGGGCGGGCTGAAGGGCGGCGCCGACAGCATGCTCCAGCCCAAGCACAAGCAGGCCGAGTTCTTCACCGGCTCGTCCGGGGTCCGCGTCATCGACCAGGCCGGCGCGGAGGGCGGCAAGCGGATCGGCGACATCTCCAACGGTGACTGGATCTCCTTCACGCCGATGAACATGTCCGGCATCGACTCGGTGTCCTTCCGCCTGTCGGCGCCGTCCAGCACGGGCGCGTCCATCGAGCTGCACGCGGACTCGCCGACCGGAACGCTCATCGCCGCCGGCCCGGTGCCCGGCACCGGCGGATGGGACACCTATCTCTCGACGCCGGCCGTCAAGGTCACCGACCCCGGCGGCGGCCACACCGTCTACGCGGTGTTCAAGTCGTCCACGGCGAACTCGTTCGACCTGGATTCCCTCACCTTCGTCGGCAAGGGCGTGGCGACGGGCGGCGGCAACGGCGGCGGACCGCAGAGCGGCCGCACGTATACGCTGACCGCCGCGCACAGCAACAAGGTCGCCGACGTACGGGGACAGTCCACCGCCGACGGCGGCGCCGTCATCCAGTGGCCGAACACCGGGAGCACCAACCAGCGGTGGAAGGCCACCGACGCGGGCAACGGGACCTTCACCCTGACCGCCGCGCACAGCAACAAGTGCATGGAGGTCGCCGGCTCCTCCACCGCGGACGGCGCCCTGATCCAGCAGTGGGGATGCGCGGGAGGCGACAACCAGAAGTGGAGGTTCGAATCCGCCGGCGGAGGCGCCTTCAGGATCGTCTCGGTGAGGAGCAACAAGTGTCTCGACGTCCCCGGCGGCTCGACCGCGGACAACGTCCAGCTGAACCAGTGGACCTGTAACGGGGCCGCCAACCAGCAGTGGAAGCTCACTCAGATCAGCTGACGGGCATCACCGTCGTACGTCGCCGGCAGCCGTCTGCCTGCCCGCTCCGGCCGGACGCCGGGGCCCTCCGCCGACAGGGCGGGCGGGCGGACGAGCGCGCTGATCGTGCGCTCGTCGACGGTGATGCCGAGACCCGGCCCGTCCCCGAGGACGAAGGCGCCGTCCTCGACATGCAGGTCGACCGACACCCCGCGCGGCGGGCGCAGATCCTGCAGCTCGCCCGCGAGGTGGTTCGGCACCGAGGTCGCGGCGTGCAGCAGCCCGACCGGCGTGGTGCCGATCGGGCTGACCGGCAGGTCGTGGGCGTGCGCCAGCGCGGACACCCGGAGGAAATGGGTCACTCCCCAGACCGCGGCCGTCTGCACGATGTCGACCGCCCCGGCCGCCAGCAGCGGACGGAACTGTTCGAGCCCCGTGAGGTTCTCCCCGGTGGCGACGGAGGCGCGCACGCCCCTGCCGACGACGGCCAGGCCCTCGGCGTCCCACCGCCGGACCGGCTCCTCGATCCAGGTGAGGTCCAGGGTGCGTTCGAGCTCGCGGACGTGCCTGACCGCCTGTTTGCGGGTCCAGGTCTCGTTCACGTCGAGCATCAGGCTCGGCCGCGCACCTGGCCCGGCCTCGGACAGGACGTCGCGCACCAGGGTCAGGCGGTGCCGGTCGCGTTCGATGTCGAGGCCGCCCTTGATCTTGGCCGCGCGCAGACCGTGCCGGGCGTAGACCTGGTAGACCGAGACGAGTTCGTCGTCGGTCAGGGCGATGTCGAGGCCGGAGGCGTAGGCGGGGACTCGCCGGTCGCGTCCGCCCAGCAGCCGCCAGAGCGGCTCACCGGCCGCCCGCGCCTTGATGTCCCACAGGGCGGTGTCGAGCGCGCCGATCGTGCCGAACACCACGCCGGCGTGACCGGCCTTGAAGGTCTGCCGCAGCATGCGGTCGTAGAGCGCCGTCACCCCGCGCGGGTCCTCGCCCTCGATCGCGGCGAACACGGCCTCGATCTCCACGTGCGGCCCGAGGCCGACGCCGGTGATGCCCTCGTCGGTGTCCACCAGGACGATCGGCACCGGGACGATCCCGTCGGCGAAGACGCCGTTGGCGTCACCGACGGGACGGCCCCATTCCTGGACCGTCGTCGTGGTCCGATACCCCGTGATGCGCATGTCAGCCCTTCGTGGAGCCGGCGGTGACACCGTCGGCGATCTGGCGCTGGAGGAACAGGTAGATCATCAGTACGGGGACCGCGGCGAGCAGGACTCCCGAGGCGAACATGGGGATGTCGTCGGAGTACTGCCCCCGCAGCGAGTTGACCCCGATCATGAGGGTGCGATGCTCGGGTGACGGCATCATCAGCAGCGAGATGAGCACGTCGTTCCAGCAGAACAGGGCGTCGAGGATGCCGACCGACAGCAGCGCGGGAACGCCCAGCGGCAGCATGATCCGCCGGTACACGCCGTAGGTCGTGTTCCCGTCGATCCTGGCGGCGTCGATGATCTCCGCCGGGATCGTCCTGTAGTGACTGGTCATCAGGAAGACGGTGAACGGCAGGAACTGCGCGACGTAGGCCAGGATCAGCCCCGGGTAGGTGTCGACGAGGTCGCTGTCGGCCATGACCCTGGTGAGCGGCACCATGATGACCTGGAAGGGGATGAACAGCCCCGCGAGGCAGCCGAGGAAGATCACCGAGGAGCCGCGGAACCGGAGCCGGCTCAGCGCGAAGCCCGCCATCGACCCCAGCAGCAGCAACAGGGCCACGGCGAAGGCCACGACGACGAACGAGTTGACGAAGTACCGCGCCATCCCCGCGCCGGCCCACGCCTGCGCGAAGTTGTCCCAGCGCAGGGAATCCGCGGGGGCGAACCGGTCGAGGACGTAGTCGCGCCGGGTCTTCATCGCGACGTTGGCGGTGAACACGAGAGGATAGATCGTCGCCAGCGCGAGCACGGCCATCGGAACGGCCGCCGCCCACCTGCCCAGACGCGTCCCGCGCATCAGTCCTGCCTTCCCGAGCGGCGGAGCAGGCCGATCTGCAGCAGCCCCACGACGAGCATGACGACGAAGAGGACCGTCGAGGCGGCCGAGGCGAGCGCCGGCCGGTTCATGTGCCCCTGCTGGTGCCAGATGTAGTACTCCGGCAGGTACGTCGAGCCCTCAGGGCCGCCGCCGGTCATCACGAAGAGCAGGCCGAACATGGACGTCAGCATCCCGATCATCGTGGTCACGAAGACGAACTGGATGGTGCGCGTCAGGCTCGGGATGATCACGTGCCAGATGGTCCGGCCGAGCGACGCGCCGTCCACGCGGGCGGCGTCCAGCAGCGAGGCGTCCAGGGTGCTGAATCCGGCGAGGAACACCACCAGAGCCATGCCGAAGGTCGCCCAGATGTGCACGCCGACCACCGCGAACATGGCGATGCCCGGATCGCCGAGCCAGTCGACCGGGCCGATGCCCCATGCCCCGAGCATCGCGTTCAACGGGCCGTCGAACCCGAGGATGAGGTTGAAGATCGCACCGACGATCACCGGCGAGAGCACGGCGGGGAAGAAGTAGACGCTGCGGTAGACCCGGTGACCCGGCACGCGCAGATAGATGAAGGTCGCGAGCAGGCCGGGAATCGCCACCGCCACGGGGAGCAGCAGCACCAGCAGCCCGACGTTGCGCAGCGACGTGCGGAACAACGGGTCGGCGAGCAGCTCCAGGTAGTTGCCGACGCCGACCGGGGTCCCGTTGAGCTCGCCGTCACCGGTGAAGGAGAAGTTCACCCCGAGGACCAGCGGCCACAGCCGCAGCACCACGATGATCAGTACGGCCGGGGCCACCAGGACGTACGGCGCGAGGCGCTCGGCGCGCGCCCCGGAGGAGGCCCGCCCGGCGGGCACGCGATCAGCCCGCACGGTCGGAGGCGGCGAGCTGCTGCACGACCTTGTCCACCGTGGTCGAGCCGCTCAGGAGCTGCTGGGACAGTCGTCCCATCAGGTCCAGGGTCTTGGAGGACAGCGCGACGTGCAGGGCGGGCTTGCCGGACTTGATCTCCGGCACGATCGCGGCGACGGCGGGGCCGGCCTGCGAGACGTCGATCGTCGTGTCGGAGACGATCGCGCCGGCCTTGGAGTAGAACGCGGTCAGGGCGCCGGACGAGGTGAGCGACCGTACGAGGTCGGCGGCCAGCTTCGGATCCTTGGTCCACTTCGCCACCGCGTAGCCGATGCCGCCGTCGTACGGAAGGCTGGGCGTGGCGCCGTCGGTGACGACGGGGGCCCGCATCACGCCGATCTTGTCCGGCGGCAGGAACTCGCCGAAGTCCTTCCAGTGCCCGACGTCCGACATCAGCCCGATGATGTGAGCGGCCTTGCCGGTCTCGAAGAGCCTGAAGACGTCGTTGAACATCGCGGTGGAGTTGCCGCCGTCGTTGTTCAGCCCCTTGTCGCCGGTCTCCTTCCACAGTTCGAAGATCCGCCGCACGTGGGGGGAGTTCCAGTCGCGCTTCCCGGCGATCCAGTCGTCGTACTCCTGGGGGGACAGGATGCCGGAGCCGAGGCCCGACATGAAGAACTGGATGGCGAAGCCTTCCTTGTTGCCGAGCGCGAAGCAGGCGGCGCCCGTCGCCTTCTTGACGGCGGCGCAGTCGCCGGTCAGTTCGTCCCACGTCTTGGGCGGGGTCGCCGGGTCGAGCCCGGCCTTCTCGTAGAGCGCCTTGTTGTAGTAGATCGGGTGGCCCTGCAGGGTCACCGGGGCGGCGTAGGTCTTGCCGTCCTTGCCGAACGCCTCCCAGCCCGCCAGCCGGTCCTTGTCCTCGGTCACGTACGCATCCAGCGGAAGGAGCGCGCCGGCCCGGTCACGGATCTGCCCGCCTCCGTTGAAGAGCATGACGTCGGGCCCCGAGCTGGACTGGATGGCCGTGCCGAGCAGGGTGTAGTACTGGTCGTAGGGCTGGGCGACGAACTCGACGGTGACCCCGGGATGCCGTCGGGCGAAGTCGGCCTTCGCCTGGGCGACGTAGTCGGCGGCCGCCGGTTCGCCCGACTTCCAGTCCCACACCACGAGCTTCCGCTGCTCCTGCTGCGAGGCCCCTGCCGGCGGGGACTCCGTCCGTGCCGCGCTTCCGCAACCGGCCGAGGCCAGGCCCGCGACGAGCAAGGCCGACCATAACGCTCGCTGCTTCATAGGTGCTCACTCTCCGAGAGCGGCCGGCGGGCCCGGCCGTCTCCGGCGAAAGATAATTCGTATGACGTGTGACGTCAATGCTGCTGAGGTATACTCACGCAGCGGCGCTGTCCTTCACAGGGCCACGGAGGGGGATATGACGCCATCGCGGGAAACGGCCGGCGCCATCCCGGCGCCGCCGGCCTGGGTGCGACGCCCGGCCAGTCTCGCCAAGGCGGTGACGGCCGAGCTGGTTGAGCGCATCGTGCGCGGCGTGCATCCGCCGGGGACACCCCTGCCTCCCGAGCCCGCGCTGTGCGAAGCCTTCTCCGTGAGCCGCACGGTCGTCAGGGAAGCCGTGAAGATCCTTCAGGAGAAGGGGCTGGTACAGGTCCGCCAGGGCGCCGGCACCATGATCACTCCGCCGGCGATGTGGGACATGCTCGACGAGCTCGTCCTCGCCGCGACCATCGCCGAGGACGAGAGCCTGACGATCCTCGACGACCTCGTCGTCACCCGGCGCGTGCTGGAGTCCGACATGGCCAACGTCGCCGCCAGGCTGGCCGGGCCGGACACGGTGGAGCGGCTCCGGGAGCTCGTCGACCGGATGGACGGGCTCGTGGACGACCCGGTCACCTACGCCGAGAGCGACCGCGCCTTCCACGACACGATCATGCAGGCGTCGGGCAACCGCATCGCCCGTGGCGTCGTACGGTCGCTGGAGAGCCAGGTCATCAACACCGCCCGGTACATGGGCAGGACCGAGCGGACCCTGTGCGTGGCGTCCAACCTCGGTCACCGCCGCGTCTACGAACGCATCGCCGCGCATGACCCCGAAGGCGCCGCCGAGGCGATGTTCGACCACATCACCGAGGCCTGGCTCGTCCGCCGCAGCGGACCGGCCGATCCCGTACGGCTGCGGCGTTAGCGCCGGGCCCGGCCACTCTTCCTGAGATCGCCGAAGCGGCGCGGAGCGTGCCCGCCGTGAAACGTTCATGGCGGTTCCGGATCTCCGTATCGTGCGACAGCCGTCCCACCTCTTCTCCTGCTTTGAGGGCTTTCAGTCGGAGTTCGGGGGGTATCGCGGGGTGCGTTGACTCGATTCATCACATGTTTGTAGCCTGCGAACGATTCGAGAGTGCCGTACCTCCCTCGGGCTTGGAGGACAGGGATGTCTGATTTATCGCGAAGGCACGTGCTCAGGCTCACCGCGGCCGGAGCCGGAGCCGTACTGCTGCCGCTGCAGTGGACGGCGACCGCGCGGGCCGCGTCGGCGCCGCCCGCGGAGGTGCGCGCCGCCGGCGATCTGGCGCTGTGGTACGACGAGAGCGCCGGCACCGAGTGGCTGCGCGCGCTTCCCGTCGGCAACGGCCGCCTGGGCGCCATGGTGTTCGGCAACGTCGACACCGAGCGGCTGCAGCTCAACGAGGACACCATCTGGGCCGGCGGGCCGTACGACCAGAGCAACCCGAAGGGCGCGGCGGCGCTGGGGCAGATCCGGCAACTCGTCTTCCAGAACCAGTGGGGCCAGGCCCAGACCCTGATCGACCAGAACATGCTGGGCAATCCGGCCGCGCAGCTCGCCTACCAGACGGTCGGCAACCTGCGGCTCACCTTCGGCAACGCCACCGGGGTCTCGGAGTACGATCGCGTCCTCGACCTCACCACGGCCACCACCACGGTGTCGTACCTGCAGAACGGCGTCCGGTACCGGCGCGAGGTCCTCGCGAGCGCGCCGGACCAGGTGATCGCCCTGCGCCTGACCGCCGACCGGCCCGGCTCGATCACGTTCTCGGCGACGTTCGACAGCCCCCAGCGCACCACGCGCTCCAGCCCGGACGGCGCGACGGTGGCGCTCGACGGGATCTCCGGCGACCAGAGGGGGCTGGCGGGCAAGGTGAGATTCCTGGCGCTGGCACGGGCCCGCGCCGAGGGCGGCAGCGTCACCAGCTCCGGCGGCACGCTGCAGGTCAGGGGCGCCGACAGCGTCACGGTGCTGATCTCCATCGGCTCCGGCTACGTGAACTACAAGGACGTCGGCGGTGACTACCAGGGCATCGCCCGGCGGCACCTGGAGGCCGCCGGCGGCAGGGCCTACGACGACCTGCGCGCCCGGCACGTCGCCGATTACCAGCGCCTGTTCGGGCGCACGACGCTCGACCTCGGCCGCACCGCGGCGGCCGACCAGCCGACCGACGTCCGGATCGCGCAGCACGCGAGCACCGACGACCCGCAGTTCTCGGCGCTGCTGTTCCAGTACGGCCGCTACCTGCTCATCTCGTCCTCCCGGCCGGGCACCCAGCCGGCCAACCTGCAGGGCATCTGGAACGACTCGCTGACCCCGGCGTGGGACTCCAAGTACACCCTCAACGCCAACCTGCCGATGAACTACTGGCCGACCGACACGACGAACCTGTCGGAGTGTTACGAACCGGTGTTCCGGATGATCGACGATCTCACGGTCACCGGCGCGCGCACGGCCCGGGTGCAGTACAACGCCGGCGGCTGGGTGACCCACCACAACACCGACGGATGGCGAGGTTCGTCGGTCGTCGACTTCGCCGCGGCCGGGATGTGGCAGACCGGCGGCGCCTGGCTGGCCACCATGATCTGGGACCACTACCTCTTCACCGGCGACCTCGACTTCCTCCGGAAGTACTACCCGGCGATGAAGGGCGCGGCGCAGTTCTTCCTGGAGAGCCTCGTACGGGAGCCGAGCCTCGGGTATCTGGTCACGAACCCGTCGAACTCCCCGGAACTGACCCACCACTCGGGCGTCAGCGTCTGCGCGGGCCCGACGATGGACAACCAGATCCTGCGCGACCTGTTCAACGGCTGCGCCGCGGCGGCCCAGGCACTGAACGTCGACGCCGACTTCAGGACGCAGGTCCTGGCGGCCCGGGACCGGCTCCCACCCATGAAGGTCGGCTCGCGCGGCAACATCCAGGAGTGGCTGTACGACTGGGTGGAGACCGAGCAGAACCACCGGCACATCTCGCACCTGTACGGCCTGCATCCCAGCAACCAGATCACCAAACGCGGCACCCCCGCCCTCTACACGGCGGCACGGCGAACACTCGAACTGCGCGGCGACGACGGCACGGGCTGGTCACTCGCCTGGAAGATCAACTACTGGGCGCGCATGGAGGAAGGCGCCCGGGCGCACAACCTGATCCGCCTCCTGGTGACGACGGCCAGACTCGCGCCCAACATGTTCGACCTGCACCCGCCGTTCCAGATCGACGGCAACTTCGGCGCCACGTCCGGCATCGCCGAGATGTTGCTGCAGAGCCACAACGGCGAGTTGCACGCGCTGCCCGCGTTGCCGGCGGCATGGCCGGCCGGGAAGGTCCAGGGGCTCAGGGGACGCGGCGGCTACACCGTGGGCGCGACGTGGAGCTCCGACGGCAAGATCGAGCTCCTCGTCACGTTCGACCGCGACGGTCAGGTCAACGTGCGCAACCGGATCTTCACCGGGACCTACCAGGTGGTCGACGCCGCGACCGGCGGTGCTGTCAGCGTCACCGAACCCGAGGACGACGTCATCAGGCTGACCGGGCAGGCCGGCCGCACCTACCGCATGACCGGGTCCGCCGGCCCCGTGGTGCCGGCCGCCTACGTGCGGATCACCAACGCCGCGACCGGGCTGGTGCTCGACAGCGGCGGAAACGTCGCCTCCGGCGCCAACCTGAAGCAGTGGAACTGGGACGGCAGCACCAACCTGCAGTGGCAGCTCGTGGACCTGGGCGGCGGGTGGTACCGCATCGTCAACCGCACCAACGGCATGGTCGCCGACAGCTGGGGCAACACCGCCAACGGCGCCAACGCCAGGCAGGCGGCCTGGAACGGCGGCAACAACCAGCAGTGGAGGCTCAACAGCGTCGGCAACGGCCGGTACCAGATCATCAATCGCGGCACCGGCACCGCGCTGGACGGCGCGGGCAACACCACGGCCGGCTCGGCCGTGCTCCTGTGGGCGCCCAACACCAGTCCGAACAACCAGTTCACGATCACCACGGTCTGACCGGCGTGACCGGGCAGCGCGCCCCTCCCGCTGCCCGGTCACCGCCACGAGCCCTGGGCGAGGGCCGGTGCGGCTCCTCGCCCAGGGCGTCCATGTGCGGTCAGGTGCGGGTCCACTGCTGGTTGGTGCCGCCGTGGCAGGTCCAGATCTGGACCTTGCTGCCGTTGGCGGTGCCGTATCCGGCTATGTCGAGGCATTTGTTCGCCCCGACGGCGGTGACGGTGCCGTCGGCGTTGAGGCGCCACTTCTGGTTGTTCTGGCCGTTGCAGTCCCAGATGATCACGCTGGTGCCGTCAGCTGTCGCGGCGCCGTTGACGTCCAGGCACTTGCCGCCGTACACGCGCAGCTCACCGGAGCTGGTGGCGGTCCACTGCTGGTTGGGCTGGCCGTTGCAGTCCCAGATCTGTGCCTGCGCGCCGTTGGACTGGGACGCGCCGGTGATGTCCAGGCAGCGGCCCGACCCCACGCCCTTCAGCGCGCCCCCGGTACCGGGA
>JABFYB010000741.1 GCA_013361475.1 Hamadaea sp. | reverse complement strand
CTCCCGCGCCGCCGCGCTTCGCTGATCTTGAACAGAAACCGTCGCCATGGCGACGCCAACCATTCAAGATCAACCCGGGAGAGGCCGCGGGCGTGGCCGATTCCTTCAAGACGACCGGCGCGACCCTGCATACGGTGGGTGTATGAGCACTGCACAGGTACAGCGGGCGGCCGAGTTCATCTGGTTGACCGGGCGCGTACTCGATCAGCGACGGCTGGAGTACTACCTCGATGAGAGCCGGACCGCGCGGGAGGGCGTACTCGCCGCACTGGCGGGCTTCGCGACCTCCGACGGCGCATACGCGTACGGCCTGGAGCCGGACATCAAGGGCCCGGTGCCGCAGCCGATCACGGCCATGACCGCCTTGCGGCTGCTGGACGAGATCGACGCGCTGGACGAGGGGCGCGCGGAGGCGATCAATCGCTGGCTGGGTCGGCAGGTCACCGGGGACGGTGGTATTCCGGCGCTCGTCCCGGCGGCGCACGACTACCCTCGTCCGCCGTGGATCGAGCCGCCGGCCGAGCCGCTGGGCAGCCTGCTGCCGACGGCTCGCATCGCCGGGCTCCTGTTCAAGCACGGGGTGACCGCGCCGTGGCTGCCTGCCGCGACGGAGTTCTGCTGGGCCGCGCTCGACGCGATGACCGCCACCCATCCTTACGAGGTCCACTGCTGTGTGGTCTTCCTCGATCACGTGCCCGATCGCGGGCGCGCGGCGAAGGCCGCCGACCGGCTCGGTGAGCTGGTTCGCGACCAGGAGTTGTTCCAGGGACGGCGGGTGGTGCCCGGCTATGCGGAGACCGAGTTCCACTACGCGTACGACTTCGCGCCGACGCCGGACAGCGTCGCGGCCCGCTGGTTCACCGAGGCCGAGATGACGTCCAGTTTGGACAAACTGGCCGCGGATCAGCGCGACGACGGCGGCTGGCAGATCTCGTGGCGTCGCTGGGCGCCGACGACGGAGATCGAGGCTCGGCCCGGGTTGACGATCGAGCGGCTACGCACGCTCCGGGCGTGGGGTCGCCCGGCCTGACCAGCGGCGGATCTCCCGGCTCAGGTGCGCCTGGTCGGCGTAGCCGGCATCGTGCGCCACCCTCGCGAGGTCGCCGCCGTCTGCGGCGGCCCGGCTCGCCCGGCCGAACCGCAGCACCTGCTCCAGCGTCTTCGGCCCGTATCCGACCGCCGCCACCAGCTTCCGGCGCAGGGTGCGCTCCGCGACGCCCAGGTCCGCGGCCAGGCTCGGCACCGTCGGCGGCTCCGCCTGATCGAGCGCCCGCGCCGCGGCCATCACCAGCGGCTCGGGCGCATGCCGCGGGACTCGCCCGGCCAGTGCCCGCGCCAGCACCCGGGCGACCTCCGGTCCGCGTTCCACCAGCTCCATCAGCTGGTACGCCGTCGCACCCCACAGCTCGGTCAAGTCCACCTGCGTGTCCGTCAACGCCGAGACCGGCGTACCTCCGGTGAGCAGGCCGGCCGCGCCCGGCCGGAGCCGGACGCCGGAGATCGTCGTGCCCGGGGTCAGTGCCACCTCCCGGGGACGGGTGTCCGGCCCGACGACCTGCAGCCGTTCGTCCATCCAGATCAAGTCGACGCAGCCGTCCGGCACGATCAGGGCCGAGACGCCGGCCACCTCGGGTACGCGACGCACCCAGGCGCACGCGACCCACGGAGTGAGGACTCCGAGGTGAACCGGTGTCTCGGCGTACATGATCCGACGGTAACGCGGCCTCAGAGATCTCGCCGCTGGAAGGCCAGTCCGGCGAGCCCGAGGATCAGGAGCACCCAGACTCCGGCCCAGCCCAGGTACGCCCCGGTCAGCGGGGCCTGGCTGACCAGCGGACTGCCGAGCATCTGCGGTCCGAGCAGGGCGGGATCCTGGAAGGCGTACATGGCGCCGTGCCAGAGCCCGTCGGTCGGCAGGATCATCTGCGAGACCGAGCCGACCCGCGCGACGCTGTCGTTGTGCAGCGCCTGGCCGATCCCGCCGACCACGCCCGCGACCCAGGCCGCGCCGAACAGTCCGACCGCGACGATCCCCGACGCCATCGGGGAGATGGCGGTCGACAGCAGCAGCCCCAGGGTCAGCAGCGCCGTCGTCTGCGCGGCGAGCAGCAACAGTCCCACCGCGGGCTGCGGCGGGGCGTAGCCCACGGTGAACCGGACGATGAGGAGTTGGGCGAACCCGGCCACGATCACGTACCCACAGCCGAAGACGACCAGGCCCAGCCACTTGCCGAGCAGGACGGCGAAGCGGCGTACCGGCCGGGCGAGGACGGCCAGCGCGATGCCGGACTCGATCTCCCCCGCCAGCGTCGGCCCGGCGAGGAACGCCGTGCCGAGCGCGGCGATCAGGCTCAGGCCGAACATGACCAGGTTGAGCACCACGCCGCTGGCGATGCGAGCCTCACCGCTGGTGAGCCCGCCGAACTCGGCGTCGATCCGGGAGAATCCCCAGCCGCTCAACGACAGCAGGATGACGGTGAGGACGGCCAGCGCCCGGAGCACCCGTCGCCGGGCGACCTCACGCAACGTCAGCGCGGCGACGGTCAGAACAGTATGGACGGTCATCGGGGCTCCTCGCCGTTCCCGGTACGCAGAATGTCCAGCAGCCGCTGTTCGAGACTGATCCGGCCCAGGTCGACCGCGTGGACGCGTACGCCGAAGCCGACGAGCGCGGCGACCAGGTCCGGCACGACAGCGCTGACGTCGGCGTCGCCCGGCAGTTCGACGGCGTACGCGTCGCCGCTGCGGACGACGCGGCCGGTCTCGGCCAGCCGCGCGTACGCCGCCTCGTCGACGTCGGCGAGGCGCAGCCGCAGTTCCCGCTGACCCAGCAGGTCGGCGAGGGTGCCGGCGGCGGCGACCTTGCCGTGATCGAGGATGACGACGCGGTCGCAGACCCGTTCGACCTCGCCGATCAGGTGGGAGTTGAGCAGGACGGCGACCTGCCGGGCCTTCAGCTCCAGGACGATGTCCCGGACGTCGGCGCGGCCGATGGGGTCCAGGGCGCTGGTCGGCTCGTCCAGCACCACCAGCTCGGGGCGGGCCACGAGGGCGAGGGCCAGCCCGAGCCGCTGCTGCATGCCCTTGGAGAAGCCGCCGACCCGGTCTTGGCGTCGATCGCCGAGTCCCACCCGGCCCAGACACTCGTGCTGCTCCCCGACCGGTACGCCGATCCCGGCCAGCCGGACGTGCAGCGCGACCACCTCGGCGGCGGTCAGCCAAGGCTGGTAGCGGAACAGTTCGGGGAGGTAGCCGACGCGGGCCCGGGCCGGTGGCTCGGCCGCGGGCCGGCCCAGCAGCAGGATCTCCCCGGCGTCCGGCCGGACGAGGCCGAGCAGCGACTTGATGACGGTGGTCTTCCCGGCACCGTTCGGCCCCAGCAGGCCCAGCACCTCGCCCCGGCCGACGCTGAACGAGACGTCGTCCACGGCGACCCGGCGACGGTAGCGTTTGCGCAGGCCCGAGCACCACACGGCGGAGGTGGCGGGCGATTCGACGGCCGGCTCGGCGGCCGTGGCGGAGGCTGCGGTCACGGCGGTCACCGAAGTCCCCGGGCGACCGCGAGCACCTCGTCGGCGCTCACCGATCCCGCGACGGCGGTGATGACCCCGTGATCCACCCAGACGACCGCCGCCACGACCCCGCTCCGGGCGGTGACCACAGTGGCCGGTACGCCGCCGACGTCCGCGGTGGCGCTGGTCATCGCGTCCGACGAGATGAGCAGTGGCAGTGTCGTGCCGTCGCCGGAGAACGTCCGCAGTTGCGCGGCGACGTCCTGGGGCAGCAACGACAGCGACAGCAGGTAGTCCCGCGCGGTGGCGAACGGGATCCCCGACGAGTACGCCGTCGGCGCGACCATCCGCGCCACGATCAGCGACGGCACCGAGCCGTTCGTGGACCAGATCGCGGCGAGCCCGGGTCCCGCGACCAGCCGGAACTGGCTGCCGTCCAACCCGGACGGGGGCGGCGGCGCACTCTGACCGGCGGCCGCGGCGGTCTGCGCGGTCTTCGCGGCGGAGAAGGTGAACACCGCACTGGCCCGGCCCCCCGCTCGATACGCCGGTACGCCCGTCACCCCCTTGGGCAGCGTGGTCACCTGCGGAACGGTCAGGCCCGTGGCCGCCTGCGCCGCGGCGGCGTCGGCGACTTCGCGTACGCCGGGCTTCTCCGTGACGGTGAGGTCGCCGAAGCCGCTCAGGTCCGGCAACCGCACCAGTTCCGCGCCGGACACGCTGACCGGGGCGATCTGTTCGGTCCGGAAGATCGGCAGCCAATCGGTCGCAGCCGCGACTCCGGCCCCGGCCAGCAACGCTACGACGCCCGCGACGGCGATCACTGGGCTCCGCAGCGCGGTCCGCCATCGCACGATCCGGCTCGCCCGGACCGGCTTTACGGTCGTCCCCCGGGACAGCCGCTGCCAGCCCCGTTCCACGTCCACATCGACGTTCACGGCAAGCGCGGCTTCGGCCAGGACGGCATCCCGTCGCAGGGTGACCACTGTGGACGCGCAGGCCGGGCAGTCGTGGGCGTGCCGGCGGTCGGCGTCGGGCACCCCGGACGGCTCGTCCACCAGTCGGCGCAGGACGCCTTCACTCGGATGACGCATGACGGTTCAGCTCCTTTCGCAGTGCGGCTTCGGCCCGGCGAACCGTGGTGCCCACGCTGCCGGGCGACAGATCCAGCGCGGCCGCCACTTCGGCGTAGCTCAGCCCGCTGTGCCGCAGCACCAGCGCGACAGCCTGCTTTCGCGGCAGTCGCGCCAGGGCCGACCGCACGCGGCGGCGCTCGTCGAGGGTGACGACGTCGTCGGCGACGTCCGGCGCGGTGAGGTCGCCGACCACGGCTTCCTCCCGGCGTACGCGCCGACGCCGCGAGCGCAGTTGGTTGAGCGCGGTGTGGGCTGCCGCGACCGACAGCCACCCCACCGCCTCCTCGGCCGGGACGGTCGTCCGCCCGAACGCGAGGAACACCTCCTGCGCCACGTCCTCGGCCTCGTCCCGGGCGCCGAGCACCCGGGCGGCGACCGCGACGACCCGGGCGTACGCCGCCCGGAAGACCTGTTCGAGATCCGGCCGGACCGCTCCCGATCCGGCCGGAGCGGGCGTCGCGGTCGGCGCCGGGGCCGGACCAGCCGGTCCTCGATCTGCCAGCGCCACGCCTCGCTCCATATCTCCGAAGCACCGCCGGGACTCGGGATGTGACATGCGTTCTCCCTAGAAGTAGCATGCATAGCAGTGCGATGCATAGTAGTTCTAGGTATAGGAGCTGACAACAGCAGGCCACGTGCCGCCGGGCGGCACGCGGCGCCTTGGACCGGCTGGAACGGCGGCTCGGTGCCACACTTTGAGTCATGGAGGAGACGCCGACCGCCCGGCAGAAACGGGTCTGGGACAAGTCCGCGCCGAGCTACGACCGGCAGATCCAGTTGTTCGAGCGGATCTGGTTCACCGGCAGCCGCGAATGGCTCGGCGAACGGGCCGGCGGCCGGGTGCTCGAGGTCGCCATCGGGACCGGGCGCAACCTGCCCCATTACCGGCCCGGCGTGACCGTCACCGGGATCGAGTTGAGCCCGGCGATGCTGGCGTACGCCCGCCGCCGGGCCGCCGATCTCGGCCTCGCCGCTGATCTCCGCGAAGGCGACGCCGAGCGGCTGCCCTTCGACGACGCGTCGTTCGACACCGTGGTCTGCGCTTTCTCCCTCTGCACCATTCCGAGGCCGCCCGCCGCCATCGCCGAGATGCGCCGCGTCCTGCGACCCGGCGGCGACCTGTTGCTGGTCGACCACATCGGCAGCACGTGGCCGCCCATCCGGGCAGGTCAATGGCTACTCGAACGGCTCACCATCCGCGCCGCCGGGGAACACTTCACCCGCCGCCAGCTTCCGCTCGTGCGGGCGGCTGGATTCGAGGTCGTCGAGGCCGAGCGGCTCAAGGCGGGCTCGGTCGAACGCATCCACGCCCGCCGCTGACCGCCCCCGCACTCCCCTGATCGTTGCGCCAGCCATGTCGTTTCGCGCGGCAAAATGCCCGTTGATACCGCATGGCTGACGCGATGATCATGCGGCTGAGTAGAGCCCGGCGAGGTCGGCCACAGTGGCCGCGATCCGCGCCCGCAGCGTCACCGGTTCGAGCACTTCGATCACCGGCCCGAGCCGCAGGAATTCACGAGTCGCGTGGCTCTCGGACTCGATCGGCAGCCGGGCCAGCAGCCATCCGTCCGGTTGCGGCTCGCCGGCCGCCGCCGCGTCCGCGACGGCCCGGCCCAGGTAATGGCGCAGGTTGTCGACGGCCGCCGGGTCCACCCGCACCAGCGCCTCGCCGCGGTGCAGGCGCGCACGGAAGTCCTGGATGTGTTCCTGCCAGTACGCCGCCAGGTCGAACCCGGCGGGCCAGTCGAATCGCTCGGCCCGGACGGTGAGCGTACGGATCTGGCTGACCCGGAAGGTACGCACACCGCGCCGGGCGTGCGCGACGAGGTACCACTTGCCCGCCTTCAGGACCAGCCCGTACGGCTCCAGCCGGTGCTGGGCGACGTCCTGCCAGTTCTCGTACTCGACGTCCAGGACGTGCTGCTGCCAGACGGCGTCGGCGACCTCGGCGAGAAAGGGGCAGTTGTCGGCGTCCTGGTACCAGCCGGGCGTGTCGAGGTGGAAGCGTTCGCGCATCCGGGTGGCTCGTTCCCGCAGCGTCTGCGGCAGCGCGGCGGTCAGCTTGAGCTGGGCGGCGGCAACCGCCTCGGCCAGCCCCAGCGCGGCCGCCGCCCCGGGCAGCCCGGCCAGCGGCAGCCCGCGCGCCTCGTCGGCGGTCAGCCCGGTCAGCTGGGTCTGATACCCCGCGATCAGCTGGTAGCCCGACGCGTCGGCGTAGATCGGGATCCCGGCCGTGCTGAGGGCGACGGTGTCGCGGTAGACCGTGCGTACCGAGACGCCGAGTTCGGCCGCGAGCTGGGCCGCGCTCAACCGGCCCCGCGACTGGAGCAGCAGCAGGAGGGCGACTAGGCGATCGGCGCGCACGATCTCAGTTTCCTCCGGACCACTGACAGAACATGTCAGGGGTACGCCCCTAGCGTCGCCGGCATGAGGAATACGGATTTCGACTTCCTGACCGGCGCATGGACCAGCCGCCAGCGGCGCCTGGTCAAGATCCTCGCCGGCAGCGACGAGTGGTACGAGTTCGACGCGACCCTGGACTGCCAGGTGCTCCTGGACGGCAACGGGGTCTTCGACGTGCTGCGCTCACCCGAGCGCGACCTCGAAGGCATCACGCTGCGTCTCTACAACCCCGAGGAGCAGACCTGGCGGATCTGGTGGGCGTCCAAGACGTCCGGCGGGATGCTCGACGAGCCGGTCGTCGGCCGGTTCACCGCCGGCGTCGGCACCTTCGAGTGCGACGACACCTGGAACGGCCAAGACATTCGGGTCCGCTACCGGTGGACCGCCGTCGACCCGGAGCACCCCCGCTGGGAGCAGGCGTTCTCCGCCGACGGCGGGCAGACCTGGGAGGTCAACTGGACCGCCTCGTTCGCTCGGCGTACTGGCTGACGGCGGCCCAGACCGCGGCCGGCGCCTCCTCGGGGGCGAAGTGACCGGCGTCGGGGATCAGGGCACAGTCCAGTTCGGTCGCCCCGGCACGACGCAGTCCGGCCGCGTACGCGTCGAGGTCGCCGGGGTCGTGGTCGCCGCGCAGATACAACAGCGGGGTGCGTACAGGGGCGGTGTCGGCGTTGTCCTGAACGTCGTCGGGGAATGAGCGATACCAGGCGAACCCTGCCGCGAGGGCGGCGTCGGACGCGTACGCGTCGGCGTACGCCTGGCGGGTTTCGGGGGTGATCCGGGTGGGGTCGGCCGCCAGCGCGTCGTAGAAGAAGTCGAAGTACGCGCGCTGGCGGCCACGCACGAGTTCCTCCGGTAGCCGGGGAACCTGGTGGAGGCCGAAGTGCCAGATCCGGGGATTCCGCTCGACCTCGGTCCAGGGATCGACGCCGGGAACGGCGACGTCCATGATCACTGCGCGGCCCAGGTCGCCGAACATCCGCCAATACGCGTACGCGATCATGCCGCCGACGTCGTGCCCGACGAGCGTGACGTCCCGGAGGCCGAGCCTCGTGACCAGGTCGTGCACCGTGCGGGCGAGTTCCCGCTTGGTCCTCCCGGCCGGTCCGGTGGACTCGCCGACCTCCGGCAGGTCGAGCGCCAGAACGCGGGCCTGTCGTTCGGCGCGGGCCATCAGCGGCCGCCAGGCCAGCCAGGTCTCCGGCCAGCCGTGCAGCAGCACGACGGGTGGAGCGTCCAGCGGGCCGGACTCGACCAGGTGGATCGAGGCACCATCGGCAGCCGAGCCCACGGACAGGTGAGCGTGCCGTTCATCCATGACTCAGGCAAGTGCCCGGGACGGCCGAGCCGAAACATCGGCCGTCCCGGGCGGTCAGGTGAGGTCACCAGACCGGCATGACCACCCGGCCGCCGACCAACGACAGGTCGAAGGTTCCCGAGTCGAACCAGCCGGCCGGACCGGTGTACGACCATCCGCTCAGCCAGACGTGATAGCGGAAATCTGAGCCGTAGTCGTACGCCGTGATGATGTCGTCGCGGCCGTCGTCGTTGGCGTCGCCGACCGCCATCCGGTTGCCCACCAGGCTGAGCGTGTAGCCGGAGGTCACCTCCCAGTCCGGGGTGGCGAGCGTGAAGTGGGCGTTGGCCGTCGTCCAGCGGAAGAGCCGGGAGTGGCTGCCGCCGTAGGAGTAGAACAACGCCGGTTCGTCGTCGCCGTCGCCGTCGAAGTCGCCCACGACCATCCGGTCCGCGACGGCGCCGAGGTCGAACCCGCCGGACTGGTACCAGCCCTCCGGTCCACTGTAGTCAGTTGCGCCGGTCCACACGTGGAAGCGGAAATAGGTGCCGTAGGAGTACGCCGTGATCAGGTCGTCCCGGCCGTCCTGGTCGACGTCTCCGGCGGCGAACCGCCCCGCGACGTTGGCCAGGTCATAGCCGCTGGCCACGCTCCAGTCGCCGGACGTCGTCTTGGTCAGCGAGGTCCCGTCGGACAGCAGCCGGTGGATCTTGGCTCCGGTCGTCCCGGCGACCGCCTCGAACAAGGCGATGTCGGTGCAGCCGTTGCCGTCGAAGTCTCCGGCGGTCATCCGGGCTCCGACCGACGCCGGTGCGACGGCGGCAGTCCCCCAGGCCTTCGGCCCGGCGGCGATCGCCGTGCCGTCCCAGACGTCGAACCGCAGCGCTCCGCCGGTGTCGTAGCCGACCGCGATGTCGTCCACACCATCACAGGTGAAGTCGCCGCTCACCATGCGGTCACCGACCTTCGCCAGGTCATATCCGCTGCTCTGCGACCAGCCGGTACCGATCTGGAACGCTGCTTCCGTGGAGTTCCACCGGTACGCGGAAGCGCTGCCACCGCTGCCGTACAGCATCGCGGCTCCGGCCGGTCGTCCGTACCACTGGGTCATGATGAGGTGGTTCTCCGCATGCCCGTCGGGCATGACGACGGACTGGGTGGCGAACTTCCGGCCGCTGTTCGCGGCGGCGAACAGCCCGCCCTTCGTGCCGGCCGGCGCGGCGTTGGCGAGCGTGGTGGGGTTGAGCTTGAGGAACGTGCCGACCGCGGTGCCGTAGAGGTAGCCGTCGCGCGGGTCGAAGGTCAGGTTGACCGCACGCGGGTTGAAGCTCGTGCTCCAGGCGTAGTCGACCAGCGTGGCGCTGCTCAGCACCTGGCGCGTGCTGACGTTGAAGCGGAACGCCTTCCCGGCGGTGAGCCCGATGAGGACGTTGGGATCGGTACCGAACGCCAAACCGTTGACACCCAGCTCACCCGCGAGCGGCGTGGCCTGCCACAACTTCGTCCCCGTCTCGACGTCGAGGGCGAAGATCTTCCCGTTGCTCTGCGGCGCGATCGTGCAGCAGTTCAGCGTGCCGCCGTAGAGCACCCCGTTCTTGTACGCCAGCGCGCTGATCTCGCCCGCGCCGGCGATGCCGTTGAAGACCCGGATGGCCCCGGTCTCCGGGTCGTAGAGGGTCACCGCGCCGTCGGTCTGCGAGTTCTTCGGGCTGGTGCCGATCGCCACGTACTTGCCGGCCGAGATCACCGTCCAGGGCCGCTCCTGGCCATAGGTCTGCAGGTCGAACAGCTTGCGCGGATTGGCCGAGTCGAACGGCAGCGTCGGGTCGTACTCGTAGAGCGCGCCGTTGGGATAGACCCCCAGGTACAGCTTGCGGCCGTGGCTGGCCATCCCCTCGACCTGGTGCGCCCAGCGGTACTCGTGCCACACCTCGGCGTCGGGGTCGTACCCGGCGAAGCCGCCCGCGAAGTAGCCGCCCAGGTACGCCCAGCCGTTGGGGCCGATACCCAGCGACCGCAATGAGGTCAGCACCGGCTGGAAGCCGACGTCGACCCAGTTGGAGACCGATCCGGTGCCGGTCACCAGGTCGTAACGGAGGATCGAGCCGTCGGCCTGCCCGGTCACCACCGTCTCGTGGCCGTTCGCCGGGTTCACCACCCGCTGGATGCCCTTCGGCGCGCCGGCCGAGAAGCCGGTGTGGGTCACCGCGCCGGTGTCGGCGTCGTAGCCCACGATCTCGCCCGACATGACGAGATAGGTCAGCCCGTCACTGCCCTCGTCGGAGACGGTCGGGCCGGCGTACCCGGGGATCTCGCGGACCCACTGCTGAGTCACGAGGTTGTAGAGCCACGCCTTGGCCGACGACGTGCCGCCGACGAAGTAGACGTAGAGGTAGTCGCCCGCGTCGTCGAGCTGGTAGGTGTACATGTCGGACGGTACGCCGGCCGGCAGGGCGATGTTGGTGCTCGTCCCGGTCGCCGGGTCGTACCGCACGAACTTCGTGAACTGGCCGAGGCCCGCGTAGACCTGACCCCGGGCGTACTCGACCGAGCGGACGTACTTGTAGGTGTCGCCGTAGCTGGCCCGGGTCGTCCAGTTCGACCCCGGCGACCAGCTCGTCAGCAGCCCCGCCGGAGCCGGCTTGGTGAAGCCCTGGAAGGTGCCGACCCACAGGTTCCCCTGGTCGTCGGTGTCGCCCTCCCAGAGGAAGCTCGTCCCGGCCGACGGCGCGCCCAGGTCGGCGAGCGTACGCCCGGTGTAGGTCAGCCGGAACGCGTGGCCCTGGCCATACGTGGTGACGTAGACGTACTTGCCGTCCGGTGTGACCGAGACGCCCCAGGCGCCTTCGGCTCCGCCCAGCGGATACCGGGCGACCATCTTCCCGGCGAACGGGTCGACCTCGGCCAGGTACGCCGGATCGCCTTCGGCCGGAGCGCCGCTGATCGCCAGCCACGTCCGGACCTTGCCGTCGGCCATCCGCGCCGTCTCACCACCCGCCGCCGTCACCCCCTTGACCGGCGGGCGGCCCAGGTCGATCGACTTCGGATACGGGCCCGCCGCTTGGGCGGGCCGGGCCGAGATCGCGCCACCGGCGACGGTGGCGACCACGACCAGCAGGAGTGCCGACAACGCGGCAAGGAACGAACGACGTCGATGACGAAGCATGGTCCGGACAATATTCCGGTCTAGACCGGTAGTCAATGACCATCATCTGTCTCTGCCGCCCCGCGCCTCCCCGGCTCCCCCACTCTCGGTGCTGGATCAGGGTTCCGTGTCGAATCTTGGCTCAAGATTCGACCGGGAACCCTGATCCAGCGCCCCCGAACCACTGCGGCATGATCGCCGCATGAGCGGCATGAG
>JABFYB010000605.1 GCA_013361475.1 Hamadaea sp. | reverse complement strand
ACGCCCGGCCAGCACGTGGGCGTGCACGTGCGGCACCTCCATGCCGCTGTCCGGCCCGGTGTTGAAGATCGTCCGGAAACCGGGCTCGACGACACCCTCCGCCCGCGCCACCTCCGCGACCGCGGCGAGCAGCGCGCTCGCGGCGGCGGGATCGGACGCCAGCGCCACGACGTCGTCGAAGTGCTGCTTCGTGATCACCAGGACGTGGACGGGGGCCTTCGGCCGGATGTCGCGGAAGGCGAGCACGGCGTCGGTCTCGTACACCACGGTCGCGGGGATCTCGCCCGCCACGATCCGGCAGAACAGGCAATCGGTCACGTTCAGCAATATACGACCCACGAGTCGATCACCAGCTCAGGGAATCGATCAGGCAGCTACGGACACGACACGCCGGTCGATCACGCCCGTTAGTTCATGATCGCGCGGAAAGGGAGGGGTGGGTCAGCGCGGAAAGGGAGGGGTGGGTCAGCGCGGAAAGGGAGGGGGTGGGTCAGCGGGGGGAGGGGGTCCAGTCGGCCAGGTAGGCGGGGATGGTGTAGGCGGTAGGGTCGGCAAGCTGCGGACGGTCGGCGTCCGGGGAGCCGGGCGGCAGCGCGCCGGGTCCGGTGTTGGCGTATTCGCCGAACCGGGCGTCGCGCCAGGAGAACCCGGACATGTCGGTCCACGGTGCGCTCTTGATGGCGGCGGGCAGGCTGCTGTCCCGGATGACGACCTGGGCCTGGGCGAACGGATCGTTGCTCGGGTGCCAGGGGCGGCCGAGGTAGTAGCTCTGCGCCGGGGCGTCGCTGGTCAGCGTCGAGTGGATGATCAGGAAGCCGTGCGGGTTGAAGAGCTGTGTGCTCGCCGCGGTGAAGTAGCCGGCCGGGTTCAGCCCGCGGTCGAGGCCGTGGATGCGTACGTGGTCGAAGACGGCGGTGGCGCGGCCGAAGATGAAGTCGACGTCGCCCTCCACGTAGGAGTTGCGAACGTAGACCCGGGCGGTCGCGGTGACGACGGCGGTGTCCACGTAAAGCGTGTCCTGGTTGCCGAGGAACCGCACGTTGTCGAACAGGATCCGGTCGCCGGTCGTCTTCACCGCGACTGCCTGCTTGCCGCTGATCTCCGGATGACCGGCCTCGTCGAAGTCGTTGGCGAACGTGACGTCCCGCGCGACGAAGTCGCTGCCCTTCAAGGTGACCGTCGCGCTTCCGGTGGTGCCGTAGGTCGTGCCGTCCGGCTTGAGGCAGCCGTTGCAGTGGTTCTCGACGATCACCACGTCGGCGGCCCGGCCGGTCGTGCCGACGATCGCGAGGTTCGGCTTGTCCGTGGGCACCGTGACGGTGCCGCGATACAGGCCGGGACGGACCCGGATCGTGACACGAGCAGAGCTACCGGTGGGCGCGGCGTCCACTGCGGACTGCACGGTCGGGAACTCGCCGGCCCGGTCGACCGTGATGGTCTCCTCACGGCCCGCGCGACCCGCCCCCGCCAGGTCGCGCAACACTCGCGCCAGCTGGGCGGGCGCGTGCACGGTGGCACGCAGGGTCGGGGTCCAGCCGGCGTCCGCGCCGAGCTGCTCTACATTCGCCGAGTTGTACGCCGAAAGCAGATCCACGACAACGCCGTTCACGAGGTTGTCCGACGCCGTTATCGCGGTGCCCTTCCAGTACTTGATGATTTTCGCGGGGTCGACGCCGTCGGCCAGTTCGAAGGCGTTGTGCTGCGCGACGATGGCCGAGTTGACGCCGACGCCCCAGCTGTAGGAGTACGCGTCGGGATCGGTGACCTGATACAGGTTGTCGTAGACGTCGACCTGGCCGAAGCGTACGCGTGGCACCCGCTGACCGGAGTTGCGATAGATGTTGTGGTGAATGGTGACGTGCAGCTTGCCCTCGTCGCCGTTGGTGGTCTTGTCGGTGTTGCCGATGAGGTGGGTCTTGTCGTGGTCGGCGAAGACGTTCCACGACATCGTCACGAAGTCGCTGCCCCGGATCAGGTCGACGAGGCCGTCGTGCCACTGATAGGGCCGTCCGAAGTAGAGCGGCTGGGTGGAGTCGGGATAGCGCCCGTCGCTGAAGGTGTTGTGGTCGATCCAGACGTGCGTGGACGCGTAGGTCAGCGTGATCGCGTCGTACTCGGAGTTCCAGTTGCCCTCGGCGCCGTCGGTCGGATCCCAGCTCGGGAAGCAGTCGACGGGGGCCTCGATGTCGAGGTTGCGGATCACCACGTTGTCGGCCGCGCTGAGCATCAGGTTCATCCCGGACAGGCGAGCGCCGCCACCGAGGCCGTAGATCGTGGTGTTGCCGTAGACCCGGATCTTCGTGTCGGCGGACTGCCTCGCCTGGGAGGCCGCGCGAGCGGTCTCGAGCGGGCCACTCGGCTTCGTCGTCCGGCCCCACACCGCCGGGTCGTACGCCGCGAGGTAGGCCTCCCGCGTGTAGCCGGGGTCGGCGTACTTCGCGCAGTCGTCCGGGGCGGCGTCGCCGTCGACCTTGCCTGCGACGTAGACCATCCGGGGCGCGGTGTCGGTGCCGTCGCCGAGCGCGGCGATCAGCCCGGCTCGGTCGCGTACGACGAAGGTGTGCGCGGCGTCGGCCGCTCCCCCACCGGTCGTCCCCGTCGTCGCCGAGGCCCAGCCGTCGTTGGCGGCGAGGGCGTCGCGGCCGGGGCCGTTCTGCGGGCCCTGTGCGGTTGCGGGCGCCGGTCCGGCGGTCAGCCCGAGGGCGACGAGGGAGACGGCGAGCACCAGACGTGTCGTACGCATGCCGAGCACGTTACGAAA
>JABFYB010000361.1 GCA_013361475.1 Hamadaea sp. | reverse complement strand
GATCACCGGCGTGCAGTCGGGGTTGTGCCTGGACGCGGCCGGAACGGCGACCGCCAACGGCACCAAGATCCAACTGTGGGCCTGCACGGGTGGCGGCAACCAGCAGTGGAGCACACGGAGCTGACACCCCTCGCCGGGGACAGGCGGCCTGGGCGGGCCGCCTGTCCCCGAACCCTCACGAAAGGCAACGAAGTGCGACGTAATATCCGACTGCGACTGGCCGCGAGCTTCTCGGCGGCCCTGGTAGCCGCCGCGGCGACGGTGGCATTCCTGTCTGTGCCAAGCGCACAGGCGCTGGAGAACGGCGTCGGCCGTACCCCGCCGATGGGGTGGAACAGTTGGAACACCTTCGGCTGCAACATCAACGAGTCCCTCATCCATCAAGTCGTCGACGCCATGGCGAGCAACGGCATGCGCGACGCGGGCTACCAATACGTCGTCATCGACGACTGCTGGTTCAACCCGAACCGGGACGGCAGCGGCAACCTGCAGGGCGACCCGAACCGGTTCCCGAGCGGCATGAAGGCCCTGGGCGACTACATCCACGGCAAGGGCTTGAAGTTCGGCATATACGAAGGTCCGTTGGCGAAGACCTGTGCGCAGTACTTCAACTCCTGGCCCGGATCGACCGGAAGTCTCGGGCATGAAGCTCAGGACGCCCGGCAGTTCGCCGCCTGGGGTGTCGACTACCTCAAATACGACTGGTGCTCGCCGACCGGAACGATCGACGACCAGGTGCGAACCTTCTCGATCATGCGGGACGCGCTGGCGGCCACCGGCCGGCCGATCCTGTACAGCATCAACTCCAACAGCGTCCACTCGAAGACCGGCCCGCAGCGCAATTGGGGCGACGTCGCGAACATCTGGCGTACGACCGAGGACATCACGAACGCTTGGGACACGGGCCAGACCAACGGCTACCCCATGGGCATCCAGAACATCATCAACGTCAACGCTCCACTGGCCGGGTACGCCGGACCGGGCCACTTCAACGATCCGGACATGATGGAGGTCGGCCGGGGCGGCATGTCCGACACGGAGATGCGTACGCACTTCGCGATGTGGGCGATGATGGCGTCTCCGCTGATCGCGGGGAACGACGTGCGGTCCATGGACGCGGCAACCCGCACCATCCTGCTGAACCAGAATCTCATCGCGATCAATCAGGACACGCTGGGCCAGCAGGCGACCCAGGTCTCCTTCGACGGCACCCGGCGAGTGTTCGCCAAGCGGCTGTCCAACGGTGACGTCGCAGTGGCCCTGCTCAATCAGGGCAGTAGCACGACGACGATCTCCACCAGCGCTGCGGCGGTCGGCAAGTCCGGCAGCTCGTTCACGCTGCGCGACGCCTGGTCGAACTCGACGAGCACGACCACTGGTGCGATCTCGGCGAGCGTGCCGGGACACGGCGCGGTCGTCTACCGGGTCAGTGGTGGCGGCACCTCGTCGCCTTCGCCGAGCGGGACCGTCACCGTGGTGAGCGCGGCTTCCGGACGATGCCTCGACCTTCCCAACGGCGCCACGGCCAACGGCACCCAGCCGGTCATCTGGGACTGCAACGGCCAGACGAACCAGCAGTGGACTTTCGACGGGCTGACGATCCGAGGACTGGGCAAGTGCCTCGACGCTCCGCTCAACGCGACCGCCGGCGCCAAGGCGCAGATCTGGGACTGCAACGGCCAGACGAACCAGCAGTGGAACGTCAACGCCAACGGAACCATCAGCGGCGTCCAATCCGGACTCTGCCTCGACGTCAACGGTGGCAACACCGGCAACGGGACGACCGTGATCCTTTGGACCTGCCACGGCGGCACGAACCAGATCTGGACCCGCCGGTAGCCCGGACAGGAGCAGTGCATGGGAACCAAGAAGACATGGCGGTCCGCAACCGCCGCATTAGCACTCGCGACAGCGTTCATCGCGATGCCGACAGGCGCGGCACACGCGGAGTCCAACGGTGGCGTACGCGTCATGCCGCTCGGTGACTCGATCACCGAAGGCACGCAAGTGCCGGGCGGGTATCGGATCGGCCTGTGGCAACGGCTCGCCACCGGCCGCTACACCGTGGACCTGGTCGGCTCGCAGTACAACGGTCCGTCGAGTCTCGGCGACCACGACCACGAAGGCCATCCGGGCTGGCGGATCGACCAGATCGACGCGAATATCAACGGCTGGCTGGCCAGCTATCAGCCCCACTCGGTGCTGCTGCACATCGGCACCAACGACGTGCTGCAGAACTACAACGTCAGCACCGCGCCGAACCGGCTGTCGACACTGATCGACCACATCACCACCGCCGCGCCGAACGCGGAGGTTTTCGTCGCGCAGATCATCCCGCTGGCCAACAGCGGGCAGGAGGCGGCGGTACGCACCTTCAACGCCGCCATTCCCGGCATCGTTCAGAGCAAGGTCAACGCGGGTAAGCACGTGCACCTGGTGGACATGCACAGCGCGCTGACCACGGCCGATCTCATCGACGGCGTCCACCCCACCGCCACCGGGTACGACAAGATGGCCGCGGTCTGGTACCAGGCGTTGCTCTCGATCTCCGGCAGTGTCGGTTCGCCGGGCACCGGCGGTGGCACGTCGAACGTGGAGATCGTCGGAACCGCCTCCTCCCGGTGTGTCGACGTGCCTGGATCCACGACGGCCAACGGAACCCAGACGCAGCTGTGGGACTGTCACGGCGGCACCAACCAGCGCTGGACGTACACGTCGAGTAAGCAGCTGACGGTCTACGGCAACAAGTGCCTGGACGCGAGCGG
>JABFYB010000807.1 GCA_013361475.1 Hamadaea sp. | reverse complement strand
GCGGCCGACGAAGCGGACGCGACGGGACTTGGCGAAACGGGGAGTTCGCCAGTGGTGGTCGGTGGGGCGGAGACGACCACCGGGGTGGCGGCGGGCTTGGCCGCGGCGCAGGCGGCGGCGCCGATCAGGGTGAGGCCGACGAGTGCGACACCCAGTGCACGTCCGATCGTGCTTGGCATGAGGACTCCTCTCCGACTCGGGGGCTCGGTCACAAGGCGAGCACGGCTCGGGCGGCCAGACCGAAGCCCAGCAGGACGATCACCGACCCGGTCGCCTCCGCGGGGACGGTCAGGCGGCCGAGCCAGCTCCACCGATCGCGTACGCGGAGAAGCAGCAGACCGGCGGCGGTCAGCGTGCCGGCCATGCCCAGTCCGTACACGACGATGAGGACGATGCCGAACCACAGCCGGCCGAGCGCCGCCGCGCCGAGCAGGACCACCAGGGCGGTCGGGCTGGGGACGAGCCCGCCGGCGATGCCGAGGACGGTGAGGTTCCGGCGGCCGCCGTGATCGTGGTCGTGGTCGTGGTGGTGATGATGCGGTCGGTGGTGGTGATGCGCGCGGCGGTGCCGCAACCCGCTGATCAGCATGCCGACGCCGACGACGGTGATGAGGACGCCGCTGGCGACGCCGAGCCATTTGAGCACGGACTCGGCGGCGAGACCCGCGAACATGGTGGTGGCGACGCCGAGGATCAGCACCCCGGCGGTATGCGTGAGCGTGACGATGCCGCCGACGACGATCGCGTCGCGCCGTCGACCCCGGCGACCGGCGAGGTAGAGCGCCATCACGGTCTTGCCGTGCCCGGGGAGGGCCGCGTGCGCGGCGCCTAGCAGCGCCGCCATGAGCACGGCGAGCAGGAGTACCTGGGGAGCCGGATCGCCGAGGACGCCGGCGAGCCAGGCTTCGCCGCGCTGAAGCCAGTTCTTGTTCTTGGCCGTGGGCTCGGGGACGGCGACGGAGGTGGCGGTTCCCGGCCCGGGGTGCGTCGTCACCTGCGCCGACCGCTCGTAGGGTGGCAGGTCCGCCGGCAGGGCCACGCCCTCACCGGCCAGCAGGATCTGAGTGGCGCCCGTGCGGTCGGTCAGATAGCCGTTCGCCGCGGTGACCGACGCGGCCGCGCCGAGCTGGGCCGGGGCGGACAACTTGCAGGTGAGCAGGCTGCTCGGGATGCCGGAGGCGCCGATCTGCCGCAGCTCCTGCGACTGGACGGTCCACTTCAGCGGTACGCCGTCGACGCGCGCGTCGAACTTGGCGGCGAACGCGGCGCAGTCCGGCGTGATCTGTTTGGCCGCCACCTGGCCGATGTCCATCGCGGCGACGACGTCGACGCGGTCGGGGTGCAGCGTCACCTTCACGAGCTGGTCGATCGAGAACGGCGTCAGCGGGTGGGCGGCGAGGGCTGCGCTGAGCAGGATCGTCGGGATCACGAGACACCCTCCGGGGTTGGTGAAGGTGCGGCGGAGCACCGCACCTTCGAAGGTTCAGACCTCTTGTGGTGCTGCGGTTCAGCTGATGCGGGTGACCTTCACGGCGTCGGCGATGATGTATCCGGTGCCGGCCGTCCACCGGCTGACCCCGACTTTGTTGTCGTCACCGGCGGCCAGGGTGAAGGTGCCCAGGGACACCCATTTGCCGCCGTTGGCCTGCTGATTGACGTGCACGACCTGGTTTCCGCTCGGCGTCACGACGATGTACGGGGTGTCGTTGTTGTAGCCGGCGTTGGCCGAGTACCAGACCGCCACCTGATAGGTGCCGGTTGCTGGGATGTTGACCTTGTACCAGGCCGGGTCGCTGGCCGAGACCGGGTCGGCGAAGCGGTAGTCGGCGCCGTACCGCTGCGCCGAGTAGGTGGACGTGCCCCAGCTCGCGCTGGCGGTGAAGCGACCGGCCGTCGTGTTGTCGACGATGGTGCTCCACGCCTGGGGAACGGGCGTCACGTTGAGGACGAACTGGTTCTTCGCGTCGGTCTTGTAGGTGTTGAGGTACGGGGAGTAGGTCTTGACGTCCAGCGTGTTGGTGGCCGGGTTGAACGTCATGACGCGCATGAAGCTGTTGGGGTCCCGGTTGGACGGATCCTGGTAGTCGGCCTGGATCTGATGCACGGTGTTGCCGTTCACGCCCTTCTCGGTGATCACTCCGGCGTTGACGTAGTGCCCGGCGAAGGTGAACCGGAAGTTGGCGTGCTTGCTGACCAGGTTCGTCCAGAGCTTCGTGCCGTTGCTGTCCTTGGTCGTGCCGTTCTGGTAGGCGTGGGTCACCAGGATGGCGTTGTGGTTGGGGTATGCCGAGACGACGGAGTTCGCCCAGGCGATCTCCGCGTCGCTGGGCGCGTACTTCATCGCCACGACGAGCCAGTCCACGCCACCGGCGGAGAAGGTGTGGTACGCGTTGTCGTTCTGGGTGGCGGGGTAGGTGCCCCCGAACGACGGCAGGCCGGTGAACGTCGACCGGGGATAGTGGCTGTTGTAGATCGTCGCCGCCCGGGTGCTGGTCGAGTCCAGGTCGTGGTTGCCGGGACCGATGATGTAGGGCACGTCGTCGGTGGGCAGGCCCATCGCGCTCTTGCTGTTGGTCCACTGGAACGGCTGATCGTGGTTGTCCACGACGTCGCCGACGTGCAGCACGTACTTGATGTTGGCGGCCACCTGGTTGTCGTCGACCCACTGCATCTGCGCGCGATACACCTCGGGCCAGTACTCGGAGGCGTACTGGGTGTCGGGGAGCATCACGATGGAGAAGCTCTCGGCGGCCAGCGCCTCCGCTTGTACCGGTGCTGCCTGGCCGTACAGGGCGGTCGCCAGCATGATGGCGAACGTGGCACCCAAGGCGCGGGTGACCTTGGTGATCCTCATTCCTACCTTCCTTCCTCGGTCGGTGGAGCTGAACCGTGGCGTGGCGAGGCGGGTGGACCCGGTCATGCCTATGGAGGTCTGAACCGTTGCGGCGCTTGGCATGGAGGTAGGTCGCCCTCGCCGTTTGGAGGAAGTCTCAAGGGGGTGTCGGCGTGGCGCAACAACGATGAAGTTATTGATTTACATTTGTTATAGTCGAGTCGTTACGCGTTCACATCCCGTTTCCCCGGGCTGGTCCGTCCGTCCGCGAGTTCTTACCGTTCGCTTACCTGGTCAATACCGACCTATTGCGGCAAATGGACCTTCCGGGCCGGCGGTCGGAGCATGGCGGTAAGCGCCCTTCAGCTGGATGAAGGGTTCGTGGTTGGAGGAAGCCATGCGTCTGCTCGACCCGCTCACCAGTCTGGCTCCCGCCGCGGTCGCCACCGGCGGCCCGGGAGCACATCGGATCGATCTGTTCTTCACCATTCCCGAGTTCGCCCAGCTGGGCCGGCCCAATCTGTGGCACCGCTGGTGGATCGAGGGGAGCGGCTGGCACCCGTCCGGGGGCTGGCGCCAGCGCGGCGGGCTGTGGGCGTCCGCCGTCAGCGCGACCGCGTACACCGGAGGCCGGATCGATCTGTTCGGTCTCGGCCGCAGCCATCGGCTGTACCAGGCCGTCGGCAGCGGCGACCTCGACGCGCGGGGCGAATGGCCGCGTACCAACCACGGCCGGCCCGGCGACCGCGACATCATCTCCGCGCCCGCCGCGCTCGCTCTCGGCCCAGGCAGCACCATCGTCGGTATGCGTACCGTCCGGGTCGTCGAGGACGGTCCCGACGTCCGCGGAGTGTGGTTCCGCGTGTTCGACGCACCGGTGGAAGCCTTCCCGACGGACGTTGATCCGTGGCGGTGGCGTCGGCAGCCCGTCGCCGGCTGGCCGGCGAGCCGTGCGTCGCTGCGTGCCGCGTTGGGCATGGCCTCGCGGGGACCCGGTTCACTGGACCTCTTCGGGCTCAGCCGGGGATACCAGCTGCAGCACACGTGGATCGGCCAGGGCCGGACCCACCCGTGGGAGACCTTCGACGAGATCGGCGAGGGCTTCCTGACCAGCACCCCGTCCGTGGCGGTGTGGCAGAACCACCAACAGCCGGACCAGAGTGCCATGCATGTGGCCTGCTGCTACGGCCCGCTCGGCCCGCTGCCCGGCGCCGTGTCGATCAAGAGCTGGCTCGGCCGTCACTGGAACAAGCAGCATCTGATCTACATCGACGGGAGCACCGACGGCCGGGGCGTCGCCGGGCCGCCCGTCCTCGTGTCCTGGGGTAAGCCGCGCCTCGACGTCTTCTTCCTGTCCCAGGCGAATCTCGCCGGCGCGGGCCTGGGCATCACCCACGGGGTGAGCGAGGACGGCCGTAGCTGGGACTTCAGCGAGATCCTGCCGCTTCCGGATCTCGGCTGACCGAGCCCGGCCAGGCGACGGCCGAGGTGTCCGATTCTGGGCAACCCATTACCGACCGGTGACGAAAGCCCAGCTGACGCCACTTTTCGCCGACCCGGACCTAGGCTTGCACCATGGACCGGCCTGTCTCCCCACGCATCCTCGTCGTCGACGACGATCCGACCGTCGCCGACGTGGTGCGGCGCTACCTGGAACGGGCCGGGATGACCGTCGAGCTGGCGGCCGACGGCGACACGGCGCTGGCCGCGTACGCCGCCCGCCGGCCCGACCTCGTCGTGCTGGATCTGATGCTGCCCGGCGTGGACGGGCTGGAGGTGTGCCGCCGGATGCGGCAGTCCTCGGCCGACCTGCCGATCATCATGCTGACGGCGATGGGGGAGGAGATCGATCGGATCGTCGGGCTGCAACTCGGCGCCGACGACTACGTCACCAAGCCGTTCTCGCCCCGGGAACTGGTGCTGCGGGTGCAGTCGGTGTTGCGGCGTACGGTGGCCCAACCGCAGCAACGGGAGCTGCTCCGCGACGGCGAACTCGTGGTCGACCCGGCCCGCCGGACCGCCACGCTCGGCGGGACGCCGCTGTCGCTGACCGTACGCGAATTCGATCTGCTCGTCGCGCTCATGTCGCAGCCCGGTGTGGCCCTCAAGCGGCCACAGCTGCTGGATCAGGTGTGGGGCTGGACCTTCGGCGACCAGTCCACCGTCACCGTCCACATTCGGCGGTTGCGGGAGAAGATCGAGCCGGACCCGGCGAACCCGGCCCGCATCCAGACGGTGTGGGGCATCGGTTACCGCTACGAACCGGTGGCCGCCGGTGCGTGACGTCCTGCTCATCGGTCTGGCCGCGTTGCTCGGGGCCTTGGCGGTCTGCGTACCGGGCGCGATCGCGCTGCGGTTGCTGCAACGCCGCTCCATCACGGCGAACGTGGCGGTCCTGGTCGTGGTGGTGGTGCTGGCGGTCGCGGCCGGGGTGCTGGCCGTCGCCGAGGAGATGTTCATCTCCGGCCACGACCTCCAAGTCGTGCTCATCGTCGTGCCGATCGCCGGGGTGCTGTCGCTCGCGATCGGGCTCTGGATGGGCCGTCGCATGGCGCGTGCCGCCGTGTGGGCCGCCGACGCCCGCCGCCGGGAGCGGGAGCTGGAGGCGAGCCGCCGTCAGCTCATCGCGTGGGTCAGCCACGACCTGCGTACGCCGTTGGCCGGGATGCGGGCGATGGCCGAAGCGCTCGAAGACGGGGTGGTCGACGACGCCGAGTCGATGCGGGAGTACCACCACCGGCTGCGGCTCGAGGCCGACCGGATGGCCCGGCTGGTCGACGACCTGTTCGAGTTGTCCCGCATCCACGCCGGGGCGCTGAATCTGACGGTGGCCGACGTCGGGCTCGGCGACGTCGTCTCCGACGCCATCGCCGCCGCCTCGCCGATCGCCTCGAGCCGGAGCGTGCGCCTGCGTACGCCCGACGCGGCCTGGCCGACGGTGCGGGCCAGCGAACGCGAACTCGGCCGGGTCGTCGCCAACCTGGTCCTCAACGCCGTCCGCTACACGCCGCCCGACGGCACGGTCACCATCGACGGCGGGCGGGACGCCGCCGGTCCCTGGCTGGCGGTCAGCGACACCTGCGGCGGGATCCCCGAAGCCGACCTCGACCGCGTCTTCGACGTCGCATTCCGTGGGTCCCGTGCGCGTACGCCGGACTCCGGCAGCGGTGGCGGACTCGGCTTGGCGATCGTGCGTGGGCTGGTCGAGGCCCACGGCGGGACGGTCGTGGCGCGTAACGCGGGCGACGGCTGCCGCTTCGAAGTACGCCTCCCCGCCTGACGAGCAGGCCGCCAACGCGGTGATCATCGCGTCACCGATGCTGTTTACTCGGGCATTTCGCGGCGCGAAACAGCATGGCTGGCGCAATGATCACGGAGTGCGGCGGTGGTGGAGGCGGCGGTACAGGGCGGAGAGCAGGGCGGCAGCCCAGACGACGGCGAGCACCACGAGCAGCCCACGCGGATAGTCGCGGGGGAGCGCCGACGGCAACGCCGGGTCGCGGCCCTGGCCGAGGAGCAACGGCAGGGAGACGAAGGCGACGGCAGCCGAGACGTAGAGGGCGCCCTGGACGGGCACGCGGAGCCACGGCGGGAGCAGGCGCGCCGCGAGCACTCCGGCCAGCAGCACCAGCGGCATCACCAGCAGGTCGGCGTAGACGGCGCTGACGGCGAGGAAGCGTACGTAGGGCCACAGGCCGACCGAGGGCGACCGCAGCACCCCGACCGCGCCGACGACGACGAGCGCGATTCCACCCAGGATCAGCAGTCCCCGAAGAACCTTCATGAGACACCGACCGTGATGCGGGCGAGCCACTTGGTCTGCAGGACGCCGGGCCGGTTCGGCGCGATGAGCCGGCACGGATAGCCGTGGTCCAGGTCGAGCGGCTCACCGTGCAGTCGCAACGCCACCAGCGTCAGCGGGTCGCGGGCGTGCGGTGACTCCACAACGGACGTCCGATAGGGACTGTTCTGCTGCAGCGATTCCGCGGTCACGGTGGCGTCCGGGCCACCGCCGACGAGCGCCACCAGGTCGCGCAACCGCACCCCGGTCCACACGGCGTCCGCGCTCCAACCCTCCACGCAGGTGATCGGCAGGCTCGCGGTGTGTTGCGGCAGCGCCGCCAGGTCCGCGAGCGACAACCGCCTCGTGCCGCTCGGCCCGGTGATCTCCAGCTGGTACGCCGGATGCAGCGCCTGATCGCGTACACCGGCCGACGCGGCGGACCCGTTGACCGGCACGCCTTGGACGCCGACCCGAGGGTCGCGCGGGGCCAGGACGGAGATCCCGGCCAGCGGGCGTACGGTCTGGCCGACCGTCGCGACGGTGACGACGCCGATCGCCGCCCCGACGGTGGCCAGGAAGCCTCGCCGGGTCCACCCGTCGCCGGGCGGTGCCGGGCGTACCTTCGCCGTCAGGGCGCGGCGGATCACCGGCAGCTTCACTCCGATGTGGATCGCGATCGCGCCCGCCGCTATCCAGGCCGTCCAGAAATGGGCGACGGTGAAGAAGAACCCCATCGGCGCGTACCATCTGGCGATGTTGAGCAGGCCGGTGAGCACCTGGAAGCCGGCCGCGGCCACGAGGATCGCCAGGCTCAGCCGTTCCAGACCGTGCGGCAGGTCGCGAGCCGGCGGCCAGCGGAAGAGCTTGGGGTAGACGGACCAGATCTTCGCGCCGAGCAGCGGCACGATCGCGATGCCGGTCGCGACGTGGAGGCCCTGGGTGACGCGGTAGAGGCCGACCGGGCGGGACGGCCAGAAGAACCAGCCGGGCGGGTGCTGGATCGCGTGACTGAGGTAGCCGGTGAGCAGGCAGATCGCGAAGGCGACGCCGAGCATCAGGCCCAGCTGGCTGGTCAGCCGGGGCGAGCGCAGGCGGCTCACCGCCCGAGGCAGGCGAACCATCGGCCCTCCTCGTGCCAGGTCTCGTGGACGCACAGGCCCGCCTCGGCGGCGGGGCCGGCGAGGCGATCGGCGGCGACCAGCGCCCACGGGAACGGCGTGCTCCCACGGTCGCCGTCGTGCAGGATGGCCCGGCCGGACCAGCAGGCCGTCCCCGGCGGATCGGTCTCGACCAGCACGGTTCCGGCCGGGCGCAGCAGGTCGGCGCAGCGGCGCAACAGCCGGGCGGGGTCGCCGCCGATGCCGATGTTGCCGTCGATGAGCAACGCGTGCTGCCAGGTCCCCGCCCCGGGCACCGGCCCGAAGACGTCGGCGGCCACGGCGTACGCGCCGCGACGGCGGGCGAGGCGGACGGCGGTGGGGCTGACGTCGATGCCGAGCGCGGCGAGCCCGGTCGTGGTGAGCGCGGCGGCGAGACGGCCGGGTCCGCAGCCGACGTCCAGCGTCGGGCCGGCACACCGATCCAGGACGCCCCGGTCCCCGGGCCGCAGCCGGTGCCACGTCTTGGTGTCGAGGTGCCGCAGGGCGCGCCCGGTGAGGTCCAGCAGGCTCAGCCGGCGGTCGCGCCGGAGCGCTCCGCTGTAGAGGGCGAGCGCGGTGATCATCCGAGGCACTCCCGAACTGCCACGGCGAACCGCCCGTCCGGGCAGTGCCGGGCGACCTCGACGGCGTCGTCGGCGGTGTCCACGTCGCGCAGCACGGGCAGCTCGGCGACGCGGAGGCCGTTGTCCCGCAGGCGCCGCAGGGTGCGTACGCCGGTGTCCGGCTGGGAGGTCGGAATTCCGCGTAACAGCTCGGCGTGGGCCGGGTCGCGCAGGGCCAGCGCCCACCAGCCGCCGTCCTCGGCCAGCCCGAGGGCGGCGTCCGCGTCGCCGACCGCCCGGCTCGCCTCGTCCAGCAGGGCGGGCGTCGCCTGCGGCGTGTCCATGCCGATCAGCAGGGTCGCCGTGCCGGGCTGGGCGGTACGCGTGAACGCGTGCGCGAGGCGTACGTCGAGGGCGCCGGTGGTCTGCGGCACGACCCGCCACTGTGGCCGGGGCGTCATCGTCCCGTCGGCGACCAGTGTCCGCCACTGGGCCGTACTGCGGTCGACGGCGTCGAGGGTGTCCTCGATCGCCGCGTACGCCACCGCCGCGGCCTGCTCGGGTGTGCAGGGCGGGCACAGGCGGGTCTTCACCCGGCCCGGGACGGGCTGCTTGGCGAGCACGAGCACCTGTGCTCTCATCCGGCCAGCACCTTGGTCATGTCCCGAACGGTGCGGGCGGTGCCCAGCACGGTGCCGGTCACCTTCGACTTCGTGCCTTCGGCCCGCGGGGCGTACGCGATGGGGACCTCGCCGATGCGCCAGCCGGCGCGGGCGGCGGCGACGATCATCTCCAGCGGATAGCCGAAGCGGCGGTCGCGCAGGCCCAGTCCCAGCCAGGCGGTACGCCGGGCCGCCCGCATCGGGCCGAGGTCGTGCAGGTCGACGCCGAGTTCCCGGCGCAGCCACCAGGCGAGGAAGTGGTTGGCCCGCTGTGCGTGCCACGGCCAGGCGCCGGGGCCGGGCGTACGCCGCCCGAGCATGAGGTCGGCGGTCCCGTGGACGACGGGATCGACCACAGTGGGCAGATCGCGGAGGTCGAACGAACCGTCGGCGTCGGCCACACAGACCACCTCGGAAGTGGCCGCCTCCAGTCCGGCGTGGACGGCCGCGCCGAAGCCTCGCTGGGGGACCTGGACGACCTCGGCGTCGAACGCGCGGGCGACCGCGGCCGAGTCGTCCGTGGATCCGTTGTCGGCCACGATGGCCCGGTAGCCGGGCGGCAGACCGGTCAGCACCTGCGGCAACGCCACCGCTTCATTGAGGCACGGCAATATAACGTCGACCATGAGGGCACCGTACCGCCGGAATCGCCCGGATATTCTTAACGACTTCGGCGAAATCCTTACGAACCCGTGACGCCTCCCCGGCTGAGCGCTCCGGGGCGCTTAGCGTCAGGGGTGTGAAGGTTCTGGTGACCGGCGGGGCCGGGTTCATCGGGCGCTGCGTCGCCGAACGGCTGACCGCGTCCGGACACGACGTACGCGTCTTCGACCGGGCGCTGCGGGCCGCTGAGGACGTCCGCGACCCCGTCGCCGTCGACCGGGCGGTGTCCGACGTCGACGCCGTCGTCCACCTGGCCGCCATGGTCGGCCTCGGCGTCGACCTGCAGGACCTGCCCGAGTACGCGGGCTGCAACGACCTCGGCACCGCCGTGGTGCTGGCCGCGATGGCCCGGCACGGCGTACGCCGTCTGGTGCTGGCCTCCTCGATGGTGGTGTACGGCGATGGTGCGTACACCTGTGCGGAGCATGGGCCGGTGCGGGCGGAGGTGCGCCGGGAGAGCGACCTGAGCGTGGGCCGCTTCGAGCCCACCTGCCCGCAGTGCGGCGCGGGCCTGACGCCGGAGGTGATCGACGAGGACGCGATGCTCGACCCGCGCAGTGTGTACGCGGCCACGAAGCTGGCGCAGGAGCACCTCGCGGCGGCGTGGGCGCACGCGTCGGGCAGCCGATGCGCGGCCTTGCGCTACCACAACGTCTACGGCCCTGGCATGCCGCGCGACACCCCGTACGCCGGCGTCGCCGCGATCTTCCGCTCGTCGCTGTCCGGCGGGCAAGCGCCGCAGGTGTTCGAGGACGGCCGCCAGCGGCGGGACTTCGTCCACGTGGCCGACATCGCCGCCGCCAACGAGGCCGCGCTGTCCTGGTTGGACGGCAGCACGAGCCGGCCGTTCCGGGCGTTCAACATCGCCTCCGGCGTTCCGCACACCGTCGGCGAGATGGCCGCCACCCTGTCGACCGTGATGGACGGGCCGGAGCCGGTGGTCACCGGCCGGTTCCGCGCCGGCGACGTCCGCCACATCGTCGCGTCCCCCGAACGGGCCCGCCGCGAGCTGGGCTTCACCGCGGCGATTCCGTTCGAGGAGGGAATGGCCGAGTTCGCGGCCGTCCGGGCGTGAGACTGCTCTCGCGCGGCGATCTCGTCACGCTGGCGTTCACCGGCCTCCTCGTCGGGGCGGCCGCCGTCGTCGGAGTGTCCGTGGGGGTGCAGGCGGCGACCCCACCGCTGTACGCGCTGTGGCACCCCCATGTCGGGCCGGGGACGGTGCCCGCGCTGGTGGTCGGGGTGGCCGTGGTGCTGGGCGGTACGCGGGTGGCCGCCGCGCTGTCCTGGCGGCGGCTCCTGGCGGCGGCGTACGCCACCGCGCTGGCGTGGACGCTCAGCCTCGCCCTGGTGGACGGGTGGCGGGACGGTGTCGCCACGCGGCTGACCGTCGACGCCGAGTATCTGGCGGCGCTGCCGAACGCGGGCGGAATCCCGGCGATGATCCGCACGTACGCCTCGCGCATTCTCGATTTCCAGCCCGATTCCTGGAACACCCAGGCGGCCGGCCACCCGCCGGGCGCGCTGCTCGTGTTCGCCGTCCTCGACCGGATCGGGCTGTCCGGCGGGGCGGCGGCCGGGCTGGTGTGCGTCGCCGTCGGTTGTCTGGCCGTGGTCGGGGTGCCGTCGGCCCTGCGTTCGCTCGGCGACGAGCCGGCGGCTCGGGCGGCCGTCCCGTTCGTCGTGCTGTTCCCCGGCGCGGTGTGGGTCGGCGTCTCCGGCGACGGCCTGTTCCTCGGCGTGACGGCGGTCGCCGTGGCGTTGCTCGCCGCCGGCGTACGCCGGCCGTGGCTCGCGGTCCTCGCCGGGGTCCTGTTCGGCTTCGCGTGTTTCCTGTCCTACGGCCTGGTCCTGATGGTGTTCCCGGCCTTGGCGGTCGCGATAGCCGCCCGTCGCTGGACGCCACTGGCGTGGGCCACGCTGGGCGCGCTGCCCGTCGTCGGCGCTTTCGCGCTCGCCGGGTTCTGGTGGTTCGACGGGTACGCCGCCGTCCGGGTCCGCTACTACCAGGGGATCGCCGCGCAGCGGCCCTACTGGTACTGGGTCTGGGCCGACCTGGCCGCGCTGGCCGTCAGCGCCGGGCCGGCCGGGTTCGCCGCC
>JABFYB010000639.1 GCA_013361475.1 Hamadaea sp. | reverse complement strand
CAGGATGAGCGCGGGGGCGAGCGTGGCGAGCCACGCGCCCCGGAACGGCGAGGAGGTCTCGGCGAGCCGGGGAGCCGCCGGCGAGGGTGCCGCCGCGGCCGCTGCGACGAGCCGCGATGGGGCAGGCGACGGCGTGGACGGGGTGGGCGTCGGCGGGAAGGGCTCCGCGCCGCTGAAGGTGCGGCTGCAGCGGTGCGATTCGTAGACGCAGACGGCCAGGGTCACCCCGTCGTCACCGGTGTTCGGGTCGGCTGCGTCCTCGACGGAGAAGCCGAGGTGCGGGGAGGCCGGTGTCTGGCTGCGCAGGCGCAGGCGTACGCCGACGTGGATCGCCGAGCCCACCGCCAGCGACCGGTGGCACGTGCCCTCGACGACGTGCGGGCAGCCGGTCCAGCCCAGGAACGCGAAGCCTTCCGCCCGGGGCCGCCTGACCACGATCTCCGCGCTGTGCGGACCACGGTTGCGAACGGTCACCTGTGCGGTCAGAACGTCGCCGACGTGGAGGTAGTGATAGGTCCGGTCGGGTACGGCGTACGCGTCGGCCTGTCCGGGCGCGGCGGACGCCGGGGCGGTCGCCAGCAGCAGCGCCGCGACCGTCGTGAACCAGGCTGCCAGCTTGAGCACAACAACTCGCAATCGGACGAAGAGCACGAAAAGCTAGCATAAGTCCGATATTGGATCTCCGTCCGGCGGGGTCAGCCCAGCCAGTCGCGTAGCACCTCCGCGGTGTGCTCGCCGGGCTTCGCGGGCGGCCGGGTCAGCTCGGCCGGGGTTCGCGAGAACCGGGGTGCGGGCGCGGGCTGTGTCGTCCCGGCGAAGTCCACATAGGTCCGCCGGGCCGCCAGGTGCGCGTCCTGTGCGGCTTCGCGCATCGACAGCACCGGCGCCACGCATGAGTCGCCGTCCGCGAAGATCTCGGTCCATTCGGCTCTGGTACGCGCAGCGAAGGCCGTCCGGAGGCGTTCCCGAAGGTCGGGCCAGCGCGCGGCGTCGTACTGCAGTTCGGTCAGCTCCGGTTGCCCGAGGCGCGCGGCGAACTCGGCGAAGAATCGCGGCTCCAACGGGCCGACCGCGAGGTGCCCGCCGTCGGCCGTCTCGTAGACGTCGTAGAACGGGGCGCCCGAGTCGAGCAGGTTGACCCCACGCTCGTCCCGCCACGCGCCGCCGGCCAGCAGACCCCAGGTGAGCGTGTTCAGGTGGGCCGCGCCGTCCACGATGGCGGCGTCGACGACCTGCCCCCGGCCGCTGCGCCCGGCCTCCCAGAGCGCGGCGAGCAGCCCCGTCGCGAGGTAGAGCGCGCCCCCGCCGAAGTCGCCCAGCAGGTTCAGCGGGATTTGCGGCGGGCCGCCGGCGCGGCCGATGCCGTGCAGCACGCCGGCCAGCGCCAGATAGGTGACGTCGTGCCCCGCGGTCTGCGCCCGCGGACCCTCCTGGCCCCAGCCGGTCATCCGCCCGTACACCAGTTTCGGCTGCCGGGCCAGGCACACCTCGGGACCGAGGCCTAGCCGTTCGGCGACGCCGGGCCGGTAGCCCTCGATGAGCAGGTCGGCCTTCGCGATCAACCGCAACGCGACGTCGAGATCCCGCGGCTCTTTGAGGTCCAGCGCGATCGACCGCTTGCCCCGGTTGAGCAGGTCGTACTCGGGGTCGACGGGAGAAGACGGGGTGCCCCGGTCGATCCGGACGACGTCGGCGCCCAGATCGGCCAGGAGCATGGCGCAGAACGGCCCGGGTCCGAGCCCGGCCAGCTCCACCACGCGTACGCCGGCCAGCGGCCCCGGCACGCGTCAGGCCTTCGTGTAGAGCGTGACGACGGCGGCCCCGCCGAGCCCGATGTTGTGCTGCAACGCGGCGCGTACGCCGTCGACCTGCCGGGGACCGGCCTGACCCCGCAGTTGCCAGGTCAGTTCGGTGCACTGGGCGAGCCCGGTCGCGCCCAGCGGATGCCCCTTGGAGATGAGCCCGCCGGACGGGTTGACCACCCAGCGACCGCCGTAGGTCGTGGCGCCGGAGTCGATCAGCGCACCGCCCTCGCCCTCTCCGCACAGGCCGAGCGCCTCGTAGGTGAGCAGCTCGTTCGTCGAGAAGCAGTCGTGCAGCTCGATGACCTGCACGTCGTCCGGGCCGAGCCCGGCCGTGTCGTACGCCTTCCGCGCGGCCAGCCGCGTCATGTCCGCCCCGACGACGCTGATGGCGCTGCGATCTTCGAAGGTGGCGGGAGTGTCGGTCACCATGTGCTGGGCCGCGATCCGGATCGCCCGGTCGCCGAGGCCGTGCTCCTCGACGAACCGCTCACTGGCCAGCACGGCCGCGGCCGAACCGTCCGAGGTCGGCGAGCACTGGAGCTTCGTCAGCGGCTCGGAGATCATCTTGGACTGCAGGATCTGATCCAGCGTGTAGACGTCCTGGAACTGGGCGTACGGATTGTTGGCCGAGTGGCGGTGGTTCTTCTCGGCGATCCGCGCGAACTGCTCGGCCGTGGTGCCGTACTTCGTCATGTGCTCGCGTCCGGCGTTGCCGAACAGCTGGGCGGCGTACGGGGCGGTCGTCGGCTCGTAGAGCTCGGCCTGGGCGGTGAGGTGCCGGGCCAACGGCGGCTCCCGATCGCCGAAGGCCATCGTCAGCGAGCCCTTCTGCATCTTCTCGAACCCGATCGCCAGTACGCAGTCCGCGAGCCCGCCCGCGATCAGCTGCCGCCCGAGGAACAACGCGGTCGAGCCGGTCGAGCAGTTGTTGTTGACGTTGCTGATCGGGATGCCGGTCAG
>JABFYB010000090.1 GCA_013361475.1 Hamadaea sp. | reverse complement strand
CGACGGCCGGCAAGCACACGTACGTCATCCAGCTGGTGGGGAACTCGACAATCCAGTCGGCGAAGACCACCCACGTGGTCGTCGTCCGCCAGCCCCCCGCATAACCTCCCGACAGGGGTGACGGCGATCCGAATCGCCGTCGCCTCTTTCGTTGGGCACGCCGAACCCACGGAACTCAGCCCACTTGGGTCTTCCCCCCACGACGTGCGCATCGGGTGCCTGGCCGCTTGACGACGCGTGGTTCGGCCCGTTGCCCTTCCTGACACCGCTTCGTCCGAAGGTCGGTCGCGATGTCCTCCGCGACGGCTGGTGAAACACTTGTCCGTCCATCGGCGAAGGAGGGCGACCGTTCAAGCTACGGAAGGCCGACAATGACACGAAAGATCTGGAAATGGCCGCAATGACTCGGGCGCTTCCGGACCAGGAGGTCAGTGACGCGGCGATCATCGAGCAATCCCGGCAGGACCCGGAACGCTTCGCCGCGGTCTTCGACCGCTACTACTTCCAGATCCACGGGTTCGCCGCACAGCGGTTGGGGTCGAGCCTCGCGGACGACGTGGCCGCGGAGACGTTCCTCGTCGCGTTCGACCGACGTGACCACTACGACCTGTCGCGTGAGGATGCCCGGCCCTGGCTGTACGGGATCGTCGCCAACCTGATCGCCCGGCATCATCGGGCGGAGGCCAGGCGGTATCGGGCGCTCTCCCGGACACCTCTCGCGCAGGCGGACGACGGTCACGCCGACCAGGTCGCGGGCCGCGTCGACGCCCAGGCGCAACGGGTGCCTCTGATGGCGGCGCTCGCGAAGATCCCTCGCTCCCACCGGGACGTGCTCCTGCTCATCGCCTGGGGCGGGCTGAGCTCCGAGGAGGCGGCCGAGGCACTCGGCCTCACCAGCGCCGCCGTACGAACCCGGCTGCACCGGGCCCGCAAGACCCTGCGCGCCTCGCTGAACGGCGCCGAGCCGACAACGGCCGGAAAGGACGGTTGACCATGGACGACATCGAGATGCTGCACGCGGTGCGCCCGCAGCCCGACGCCCCCTCGCACGCCGCCTATACGGCCGCCCGCGCGGCCCTGCTCGAACACACCGTCAGCCCGTCGCCCACAGCGCGCCGGCGCACCCCACGGCAGCGGGCGCGATGGATCCTGGTCGCGGCGGTCGCGGCGGCCATCGCCGCCGCACTCGTGATCGTGCCGGGCCGTGCCGGCGACTCCCGAGCGCCGATCACGAGTTCGCGCGACATCCTGCTCGTCGCCGCCGACACGGCGGAGCGCACCCCTGAGGGCGCCGGAACGTACTGGCACATCACCATCACGAAGGAGGGGGCTGCCACCGAGGAGTACTGGTATCGGCGCGACGGTCATTTCTGGATCAAAGGCAAGGGGCTGAAGGGCGAAGGCAAGCTCTTGGAGTGGCCGATGAAGCCACAGCCCTTCGCGGTGGGACCGTTGCGCATGACCTTCGACGAGCTGCGGTCGCTGCCCGCCGACGAGAACGCCCTGTACACCCGGCTCTGGTCGGCCGTCCCCGGAAGCGGCGTCCGCCCCAGCGGGCGCCCGATCACGACTGCCGAGCAGGACGGCCTCGCCATGGAAGCGCTGCTCTCGCTGATCAGTGAGGCGCCGGTCTCGCCCCAGGTCCGTGCCGCCGCCTACCGAGCGCTCGCCTCACGACCCGGAGTCGTCGATCTCGGCGAGTCCGATGGCGGGCGACGCCTGCAGGTCCCGGTGGCTTCCGGGAACGGCACCATGATCGTCGATCCGGACACCGGGCGGATCCGCGAAACCTCCGTATGGGCGCCGCTCACAGGCGGAACGGCCCATGACCCGGACGGCACGAGGGCGATCGACGCGGAGTGGACGGACCAGCTCCCGCCCGGGTGAAGCGTGCTTCGGCACATCCTCTTCGGCGGATTGTGCCGCGGTGCGGGCGGCGTGCTCGATGTCGGCCGGGGTGAACATCTCGCTCGCGGCGACCAGCAGGTCCAGGTCGACATCGCCACGCCTGCCGGAGTAGCGCTGCCAGATCGCGGTACGCGCCGCCGCGTCCGGGGTGCCGATCGGCAGCAGGTAGTCGAACCGGCCCGGCCGCAGAAACGCCGGGTCGAGCGAGCGGATCGAGTTGGTCGCGCACACCAGCAGCCGCTCGTCCCGTTCCCGGAACCCGGGGATCAGCTTGAGCAGTTCGTTGGTGATGCCATGGCTGCCGGAACCCGGCCGGTCCCCGCGTACGGCGGCGATCTCCTCGACCTCGTCGACGAAGACCAGCACCCGCTCCAGCTCGGCCACCCGCGCGAACGCCTCGCGCAGCGCCGCCGCCAGGTTCCCCTCGCCGGCCAGGCGCGAGGGCAGCAACTCCACGAACGGCCAGCGGAGCCGGGAGGCGATCGCCCGGGCGAACGTGGTCTTGCCGGTGCCGGGCGGACCGAACAGGGCGATCGCGCGGGGCGGGCGCACGCCGTGCAGGGCCGCGAAGTACGCCACCGCCGGCCGCCGCACGTACCCGGCGTTCACCAGGCCCTCGCCGAGCAGCTCCTCCTCGGGCAGCACGTACGCGATCCGCCGGACCCTGGCCTCCACCAGGCGACGTTCCAGCTCCCGCAGCAGGGCGCTGGCCAGCCCGCGCCCGCGCCACGCGGAGGTGATCGCGATGCGCATCACCCAGGCCCGCTCGCCCGTCACCTGCGCAAGCGCGGCCCCGATGGGCACGCCCCGATGGACGGCCACCACGGCGGGCCGGCGCGAGGTCAGTGCCCCGATGCACTCGGCCAGCGAG
>JABFYB010000538.1 GCA_013361475.1 Hamadaea sp. | reverse complement strand
AAGAGGATGGGTTTCCGTGACGACTCCGTCGCAGAAGGCGACCGCGTCATCCCGATCCGCGGCACGCGGGCCGGGGACGAACCGGGCACGGCGGAGAAGCCCGCGCGCTCGCGATGCGGCGGCTTCCGGGTACCGGGCGGTGTTCGCCGTGCGCGAGTTCCGGGCGATCTTCGCCGCTCATCTCCTGTCCGTTCTGGGCGGCGTCTTCGCCGAGGTCGCCCTGGCCGTGCTCGTGTTCCGGCACACCGGCTCGGCCCTGCTGACCGCCCTCATCTTCGCGCTCGGCTTCATGCCGTACGCGCTCGGCGGAGTTCTCCTGTCCGGCCTCGCCGACCGGCTCCCGGCCCGGCGGCTGCTCGTCATCTGCGACCTGCTGAGTGCGGCGTGCATGGCCATGATGGCCCTGCCGTGGACCCCGATCGCCGTGCTGTTCGTCCTGCGATTCGCCGTCGCGATCATCGCACCCCTGTTCACCGGCACCCGGGCGGCGAGCCTTGCCGACATCCTGCACGACGACCTGTACGTCCTGGGCCGTTCGCTGGTGCGGATCGTCTCGCAGACCTCCCAGATCATCGGCTACGGGCTGGGCGGCCTGGCGCTGGTGTGGTTGTCGCCCCGCGTCGCGCTGTCCGTGGCCATCGGCACGTTCCTCTGCTCCGCGCTCCTGCTCCGCCTGGGGACGCGCGACCGGCCGGCTCGATCGGCGGTCGGCGGCGCGACCGTGCGTCAGTCCCTCGCTTCGTCCCGGCTGCTGCTGGGCGAGCGCCGCATCCGCGCCTTGCTGCTCATGTGGTGGATCCCGCCGATGTTCTTCGTCGTCGCCGAGGGGGCGGCCGCGCCCTACGCGAACGCCGCGGGCGCCGGTCCGGCCGGATTCGGTCTGTTCCTGGCCGCGATGCCGGCCGGCACGGTGGTGGGGGAGGTCCTGGCGGGCACGTTGCTGCGGCCCGTCGCCCGCGACCGGATCGTGCTCCCGCTCGTCGCCGTGTCTCTGCTGCCCATGGCCGCCTTCGCGGTTCATCCGCCGCTGCCGGCGGGGGTCGCGCTCATGCTGGGCACCGGATTGTGCGCCGCCTACACCCTCGGCATGGACAAGTGGTTCGCGACAGCGGTGCCCGAGGAGATGCGCGGCCGGGCGATGTCCCTGCTCGGCGCCGGCGTCATGACCCTCCAGGGCCTCGGCATGGCCGCCGGCGGCGCCGTCGCGGAAGCGGTGCCCGCGTACGCGGTGATCTGCGGGGCGGGGGTCATCGGCACGTTGAGCGTGCTCGGCGTACTGCGATCAGTACACCGCAGCCGAGCGCACTCACCTCGATCCACCTGAAAGGAGGTGAATGACATGACTCAGGAGACCTGCACCATCCCGAACTGGATGCCCAACTAACCGGATTCCCCGAACGACGGGGGGTGGCGACGTCGCCGTCGCCACCCCCCGCGTCTCTCTGATTGACTACACAAGGAGAAGTGTCTGCTCCGGAATATGGAGGTGTGGGATGGCCACGGTCCGCACGTACGACGATCCCTGCGCGGCCGCTCGCGCCCTCGACCTGGTGGGCGAACGCTGGGCCCTGGTGATCGTCCGTGAGCTGCTCTTCGGCCCCAAGCGTTACAGCGACCTCCAGGACGGACTGCCCCACGCCAGCCCCACCGTGCTGTCGCAACGGCTGCGAGACCTGGAGCAGGGCGGTGTGATCCAGCGGCGCAAGCTGGGCGCGCCCGCCCGAGCATGGGTGTACGAACTCACCGAATGGGGGCGCGACCTGGAACCGATCCTCATTCATCTGGGCCGCTGGGGGCGTCACTCTCCCATGAAGCCGACCACGACCACGCTAGGGCCGGACTCTCTGATGCTCGCCGTGAAAAGTCATCTCGACCCCACCCGGCTGGGGGACCTGGATGCCACGTTCCGGGTGGAGCTCGGTGAGGAGCTGTTCACGTTCCGCGTCGCCGGCGGCTCACTGGTCATCCAGCGGGGCGAACCGCCGCAATGGGACGCGAAGGTACGGACCGACGCCACCGCCCTCAAGGCCCTGTTGATCGATGGAGCATCCCCCGCCGAACTCGGGAACCGGCTGGAGATCACCGGCGATGGCTCCGCCTTCCAACGCCTGCTCGACGCCCTTTCCGGAACACCTTGAGGTTACGTATAGGCATCACCAGGTATAGTTTCCGTATCGATGATTTCCGTATCGGAACGCGCCATCGGATAGACTCGGCGGAGTGTCAAGCACGCGAACCTATGGCGACGCCTGCGCCGCCGCACACGCCCTCGACCTGGTCGGCGAGCGCTGGGCCCTGCTGGTCGTACGTGAGCTGCTGCTCGGCCCCAAGCGCTTCAGCGACCTGCGCGCCGGGCTGCCGAACGCCGGCCCCAACCGGGTGTCGCAGCGGCTGCGCGAGCTCGAGGAGGGCGGCATCGTGCGCCGCCGCAAGCTCGGGCCGCCGGCCAGGTCCTGGGTGTACGAGCTGACCGAGTGGGGCAGGCAACTCCAGCCGGTTCTCGTCCACCTCGGCCGCTGGGGCAGGCTCTCGCCGTTTCGCGACCTCGATGCCCACATCAGCGTCGACGCCCTCATGCTGGCCCTCGAAGGAGACTTCGACCAGGAGGCGAGCCGCGGCCTCGCCGCGACGTACGCGCTGCACATCGACGACGACCATGTCACCGTGAGCGTGGCCGACGGCGCCATCGACATCACCCGCGGCGAACCGGGCGCGCCCGACGCGACCATCACGACCGACGCCAGGACCTTCGCCGCCGTACTGACTCGAAAGCGTCACCTC
>JABFYB010000515.1 GCA_013361475.1 Hamadaea sp. | reverse complement strand
GAAGGTGCGTTGGACGGCTGGCGCCTTCTGGCCGATGACGGCCAGCAGGATCAGCACGAGCAGGGTCGCGCCGAGACCGCCGAGCGCCCACATGAGGCCGTCGATGAACTGGTCGGCTCCGGGCCCTTTCACGAGGTCGGACAAGCCCCGGCGTCGGCGACCCGGGATGAACGACATCGCCATCAGCACAGCAGCGATGGTGATCCCGAACAGTACCCGCCAGGTCGTGGTTCCCACTCGCTTGTACACCAATGCGCTGACGGCGATCAACCCGGCGGGCAGCGCGATGACCAGCCAGCCCGCGATCACCATGCCCTCGGTGGAGCACGCCGACAGGTGGCACGCGCCGCTGACGTATGCCGGGCGCAGGATGGTGCCGAGGAAGGCGAACGCGACGACCGCCGCCATGAGGCCGCCGATGACGGCGACGGCGCTCAGCCAGGCCCAGCGGGACTGCTTCCTTCGCGGCGTCTTCGCAGGCCGGCCGGTGGCCGGCTGGCCTGTCGCCGCCGGGGTGCCGGCAGGCTGGCTCTGCGGCTGCTTCCGAGCCTTCGGCTGCTTCGGCGGCCGCAGCCTCCTCCGCCCGACGTGCTCGATAGGACTTTGATCAGCCACGCGAGCACGATAGCGCTGACCGGCAACCCCGCCCACGTGCGGCCGGGTGGCAGTGACTTCGCCAGCTCGGGCAGTTGCTCGGCGTGGGCCGTCGGATCCATCGAAAGCCAGCCGCGGTTAGGTCGACCGGACGTACAGCCCACGAGTGACCATGCTTCAGTGAGGCGACGTCTCCGCTATGGAAGGGAACGCGGTGCGTGGCTGCTCGCCTGCCCACCACAGCCCGATCGCGAGCGCCGCGGTCGCCTCCAGGTAGGCCGCCCGCGCCAGCCCACCGCAGCGAGCGGGCCTGCAGCCGATCGAGCTGATGAGGGTCTCCGTCGCCCCGGATGCCTCGGGGTGGTCGGCGCAGTAGGGCACGGCCAGCGGTATGCCCTCGAAGGTTGGTGGACGCAGTGTCCAGATGCTCATGTGGCAGAGGTTGAACGCCTTGACCACGTACGCGTCGGGCGCGGCGGCTGCTAGTTGCCTCGCTGTCGAGGTGCTGCCACCAGTGGTGAGCATCAGCCCGTCGGTGGTCGGTACGACGGGGTTGGTGCAGTCGATGACCGTCCGACGGGTGAGGTTGCCGGCGAGGCTGCCTACCACTTGCGGCGCCTCTGCCGCCGGGACCGCGACGAGGATGACATCGCCGTGGCTCGCCGCGTACGCGAGGCTGCCGTGCCTGGCGGCGCCGATTCGATTGGCGGTCTGCTCCGCCCGTCCTTGATGGCGGCCGCCGATCGCCACGTCGTGCCCGGCGGCGGTCCACGCGCCGCCGAGCGCCGCCGCCATACCGCCCGTGCCGAGTATGCCTATTTTCACTGGTCTGCTCCGTCTCTCGCGGTGCGGCTGCTGCTCGGTGCGGGCCGCAGCACAGGACGATAGGCCTGCCGATGCATACCGAACGGTGTGCATCGCCTCGGGCAGGATGGGTGCATGAGTGTTCCCGCGGGCCGGTTCGACGACTACACCTCCGACTGCCGGGCTCGCGTGGCATTCGAGGTGCTGGCCAACCGCTGGGACAGCGTCGTGGTCTTCACGATCGCCGCATATGGTCCGATGCGTCCGGCGGTACTGCTCACCCGAATTGGCGGGATCCGGCCGAAGGTGCTCCACGACGCGTTGCGTCGGCTGGAGTACAACGGCCTGGTGGAGCGCCGGCCGTATCCGGAAGCGCCGCCCCGCGTGGATTACGCGCTGACGGAAGCGGGCGGCGCGCTGCTGGAACCGATGCAGGCGATGGGCGCCTGGGCCATCCGGTACGCCGATGCGGTCCTGGACGCTCAGGAACGGTTCGAGGTGCGGAAGTAAATACAATCTGCGAAGCGTGAGTCCGCTTCGCCCGGGCATGTCGGTTACAACCGGCGGATCACCGCGACGACCTTGCCGAGGATGACCGCGTCGTCACCTGCGATGACATCGAACGCCGGGTTGCGCGGCACGAGTTCGATCCGGCCATCACGTGTGCGGAACATCTTCACCGTCGCCTCATCGTCGATCATCGCCGCCACGATGTCCCCGTTCTCGGCCACGGGTTGCCGCTGCACGACGACGATGTCGCCGTCGCAGATCGCTGCGTCGATCATCGACTCTCCGCGTACGCGCAACGCGAAGACCTCTCCCCCGCCGACCAAGTCGGCCGACAACACGAGGTGCTCTTCCACCTCCTGGGCAGCGAGAATGGGAGTGCCTGCCGCGATGGTGCCCAAAAGGGGCACAGATCGCGTAGGACGTTTCTCCTCATCTGCGAGCAGGCCGACCGCTCGCGGTCCGCGCGGCTCGCGGCGGATGAGCCCGAGGCGCTCCAGGTTTTTGAGGTGATGCGCCACCGAGGACGGCGACACCAGGCCTACGGCCGTTCCGATTTCGCGCACGGTCGGCGGGTAGCCGTGGTCGCTGACCCACTGCCGGATGACGGTCATGATGCGCGCTTGTTGGGCGGTCAGGTGCGGTGCCGGATCGGGTGTCATTCGCTAACGATACCGAGGAATTAGATCGTACGTACGAAAGAGCAGCGAGCAGTCCGGCCCAGGTCGGCAATTGAGCCATCGCGATACCATCTGCGCCGTGACCGAGCCGGAGTCGTTCCACACGCGACAGAACGAGGGGCAACGCAAGCCCGGTGACGCGTCTGTGAAGGTGGCGTGGATCGGAGCGGCTGGGGTGGTGGCGGCCGCTGCGGTCACCGCGATCGCCGGCGTCGTCGCCGGCTTGATTCATCTCGGTCCGGACAAGGATGTGCCTGAAGGCGCTCGTGCCGGATCGGGCAATGCCACTGCTTTGGACCGGCCGTCGCCGTCCGCGCCGGACGGTGCCAGTCCGAGTTCACCCGCCGGGCAGGTCGCCGGTGCGACCTCTCTGCTGGACGTCGCACTCGTCGGCCCTGAATACCAGCGCGGCTTCTCGCCAGGCACTCGCAAGGTCAACGCCGTCGAGTACGAAGACGTCTACGCCGCGGACCTGGTCTGCTACGTCGTCGGCACCGCGGCAGGCGACGAGTTTCAGCTGGATCGCAAGTACCGGCGTCTGGTCACCAAGGTGGGGCTCGGCGATGCCGGCACTGCCTCGGGCATCCGAGTCAAGTTCACTGTCGCGGTCGACGGCGCGGCGGCCCGGTCGGTCACGGTCACCCTCGGGCAGGTCAAGACGCTCGAGGTGGACGTCTCCGGGGCGTTGCGGATGTCCTTGACGGCCGAAATCCTGAACGCCGCGGATTGTGAAGGGCATGCCGCCGCGGCATGGATCACCCCGATGCTGACGTGATTCGGGGTCAGTCGCCGAAGCCGCCTGCCTGCGCCATGTCGTCGACCGTGCCGAGGTAGTGCTCTTCGAGCGTGGCGACGATCTGGTCGATGTCTCCCCGGCCGAACACGTCGATGACGAGCTGATGCCGTCGCACGGCTTCGCCGAGGTCGATGTGCTGACGGTCGATCGAGGAGCGCATGAGCGCACCCATCTGCGCGTCGAGCATCCGCCACAGCGAGCCGAGCCGGTGCCGGCCGGAGGCGTCGATGATGCAGCCGTGGAACTCGGTGTCGAGGTCGACCATGCTCGCCACGTCGCCGTCCTCGGCGGCGGCGCGCATCCGGTCGAGGACGGCCTCCATCTGCCCGAGCATCGTGCGGCGCTCGCCGATGCTGCGGGCGGCGCCGGCCTCCAGGACGAACCGGGCGTAGCAGGCGTCCCGGATCTCCTCATAGGCCATCCGGGTGACGACGCTGTGGCGGCGGGGCGAGATGTCGACCAGGCCGTCGACGGACAGCTGCCGTAGTGCCTCCCGCACGGTGGAGCGGCTGACGCCCAGCTCTTCGGCCAGGTTCATCTCGATCAGCCGCTGTCCGGCGGTGAAGTCGTTGTTGAGGATCCGGCGCCGCAGCAGGAGGTAGACATTCTCCGGCAGGGACCTGTGCAGGACGGTCGCTGGATCGGTCATGGCCGGAAGTGTAGGTCGTCGGGGGTGAGCATGGGCAGGGTGTCTCCGGTGATCGTCACGGGCAGGCGGTCGGCCGGTCCGCAGAGGATGGGCATCATTCCAGGGCCGTGGCCGGGCTGGGGGCTTCCGCCGTGCACGATCAATCCTACGGTGCGAAATCCGCGACGGTATCCGGCGTTGTGCCGCACGTCGAGGTCGTCGACGGCGACGAGGTCGCCCAGCCGCAGTCCCGCCAGTCCGGCCGCGGCGGCGGTCTCGGCGGTGACCTGCAGGTCGATGTCCCACATCTGCGCCGGCCGGCCGATGCCATTACCTGCCAGCGCCGACGGCACCGTTGCGCGTACCGTCGCTTGAACCGCGGTGGGGCCGACGGTCAGCGGAAGCAGCCCCAGCGCGTCTGGATCCGCGTTGAGCAGGTCCACCCCGGGCAGCTGTGCGCCCTGACCGGCGGCGCGGACGGTGACCGCGTCGCCGGGCGTGAGCCGCGCGAGCACATCGTCGGGGAAGACGACGATGACCCGGCCCGCCTCGCCGCGTTTGCCGAGCACGAACCCGGTCGCGCCGGCGGCGGCGCCGGAACGCACGGTCGCCTGGTTGCCGAAGCAGGCGAACGCGGTGAGGGCATGCCTGGCCGCCTGGTCCGCGTGGGCCAGGGTGACACCGGGCGCAGCATGGTCCGCGTCATGATCGAAAACCCCGTCCCCCAGGTGTACGCCGAGGACGACGCCGGAGTCGGCCAGCGGCACGTAGGGCCGGCCGTCGACGTCGATGAGGTAGGGGGAGGCCGGCATGGTCGGGGTCTCGATCACTCCGGCCAGGTTCATCGCCACCGGTGTCACAGGATTCCTCCGAGGTTGGCGTCGGGATTGTCGACGATGTGGAAGCTTTCGGCCGGGCCGGACAGGATCGTGCTGGGCCCTGGACCGTGGCCGAAGAGCCGGCAGTGCCCGGTGCTGATCACCCCGACCGTGAGGTAGCCGGGCCGGTAGCCGCGGCCGAAGCGGTGGTCGGCATCGGAGATCGCGACGAGGTCGCCGATGCGCAGCGTCTCCAGGCCGAGCGACAGGTCGTCGCCTTGGCCGGCGTAGGCGCCCATGAGGTCGGTGTTGGCGAACTCCGACACCATGCCCGAGCCGGCGCCGACGGCGGCGGCGGGCACTCGGGCGGCGACGCCGACTTCGAGCCGGCCGTCGGGCAGCGTACGCAGCGGCAGCCGGTCGAGCAGGTCGGGATCGAGGTTCTTGGCCACGATCGCCGGGTGATCGAGCAGCTTGAGCCCTTGTCCACGGGCAGCGACGGTGACCACGTCACCCGTGGTGATGTCGGCGAGGTCTTCCTCGGCGAGGTCGACGAGCACGTACGCGTGCTGGCCGATCACCTTGCCGGTCTTGCCGGCCGCCGGCCCGGTACGCACGGTGACGACGTTGCCGACGCAGCTGAGGAACTGCAGCGCCATGTTGGCGCCGCCGTCGCGGGCGCGGACGGACAGGCCGGGTTCGAGGTGGTCGGCGGCATAGCCGGTGGCCGGGTCGCCGGGGTGCACGCCGAGGGTGACGCCGCCCATGCCGGGCAGGAGGATGGGTGTGCCGTCGGCGTCGACCTTGTAGCCGTGCCGGTCGGCCAGGGCCGGCCACACCTCGCCGGCCAGGATCTGGGTGACCAGCCGGTCCTTGTTGGTCCTGATCATCGTGTCTCCTCGATCTTGGCGGCGCCGAAGCGGAAGCCGTGGCCGCGCAGGGCCGGTGCGGTGACGGCGCCGTTCCAGACGTTCATCACGGGTTGGGAGCGGCGTGCCGCGCCGATGCCGTCGACGGTGGCGAGGAAGTCGAGGATGGAGTGGGTGAACCGGGCTCCGGCGACCGGCTGGGCCAGCTGCCCGTTGTCGATGAGGAAGCAGCCGTCGCGGCTGACGCCGGTGATGGTGGCCGTCAGCCGGTCGACGAGCCGGGTGTACCAGAACCGCTGCACGTAGATGCCGCGTTCGACGCCGGCGATCAGCTGCGCCTCGGTGGCGTCTCCGGCGTCCATGACGATGTTCGCCGCCACCGGTGCTGGGACCTCTTCTCGCGCGATGTGGGCGTGCCCGGTCGAGCTGGTGCCGAGGGCTTTGGCGGTGGCGAGGTTGGTGACCGCTTCTCCCACGATGCCGTTGGTCAGCAGCGGCACGCGGCGCTTGGGCGTGCCTTCCATGTCGAACCCGATCGGCAGCCCGACCGCGGCGGTGGCGTCGTCGGCGACGGTGACCAGCGGGGAGGCGACCTGCTGCCCGGCTCGTTGCGCGACCAGGCCGACGCCGGCCGCCGCGAGTTCGCCGGAGAAGCCTGCCGCTTCCAGGAAGCCCAGCAGTTCACCGGCGGCCTGCGGCCCCAGGACGATGGTGTATCGGCCGTCGGGCACCGGGATGCGGTTCTGCCCGGCGACGGCCTCGGCGACCGTGCGGTCGACGCTGGCGGTCAGGTCGAGCGCGCCGCACGAGCGGTGCAGGTCGATCCAGTGGGAGGTGCCGTCGGCGACGGTCGCGGTGAGCGAGCCGATCGCCTCGGTGGCCAGGGCGTGGTGGGCCACGCCGCCGGAGGTGACCACGGCGATCTGGGTCAGCGCGCGGCCGAACATGCCGGCCGCGTGGCCGCCGGCCTGGTCGGCTTCGCGCATCGCGTGGCCGGCTGCGGCTGCCCGTGCTGCGGCGTCGAATGCGGCGGTGTCGTCGTGCCACAGGGTGACGTCGGGCAGCGCCGACGGGGTCGCCACCGTGGCGTTGCCGGGCCGGTCGGCCGCCTGGGCGAGCGCTTGTGCGGCTTTGACCGCTGCGGTCACCGCGCCGGTCAGCCCGCCGATCGTGCCGGTGGCGGCCCGGGCGGCGTGCCCGTCCACGACGGCACGGACGGCGTACTGGGTTTCGGCGATGTCTTGCGGCTGGTGGACCCGGCCGCCGGCGAATCGGGTGTATTCACCGGCGCGGCCGAGCAGGGTGATCTCGACTGCGTCGGCGTCGGCGGATGCGGCGGTCGTGCTGAGGCGTTCCAGCAGGCCGTCCGGCGCGACCGGGGGGAGGAATTCGGGCGTACGCATCAGGCCACTCCGATCCGCAGGTCGCGTACCAACATGGGTGAGGCGCCGTGGCTGAGGAAGCCCCACTGCTTGGGCTCGCCTTTGCCGCAGGGGTAGCCGAAGGCACGGAACTCCTGCGGCCCGGCCACTGCCTCGACCGATCCCCAGAATTGGGGGGTGACGCCGCCGTAGGAGAAGTTCTTGAGCAGCCGGCCTCGTTTGCCGCCCTTCACCTCGTACGCGACCTCGGTGCCGAATTGGAAGTTGAGCCGCTGGTTGTCGATCGACCAGCTGCGGTTGTCGTCGATGTAGTAGCCGTCGCCGAGCCGGTCGAGCAGTTCGTCGAGGCTGCCGCCGTCGCCGGGTTCCAGGTACACGTGGGTGGAGAAGCAGACCGGCAGGTACGCCCAGCCGTCGGAGCGGGCCGCGCCGGTGAGCGCGAGCCCGGCACGGGCGGCGGAGTCGCGTGTGGACAACGTGTTGCGGACGATGCCCCGGTCGATGAGGGCCGCCCGGCGGGCCGGGGTTCCCTCGTCGTCGAAGGCGAAGCTGCCGCGGGTGCCGGGCTTGGTCGGGTCGGAGGCGATGGTGACCGCGTCGGAGCCGTATCGCAGCGAGCCGACGTCTCCGGGCCGGATGAACGAGGTGCCCGCGTAGTTGGCCTCGTCGCCGAGGATCCGGTCGAGTTCCAGGGCGTGCCCGGCCGATTCGTGGATCTGCAGCGACACCTGCTGAGCGCCGATGATCACGTCGGCGTGCCCGCGGGGGGCGGCGGGGGCGGTCAACAGGGCGACCGCCTCCTCCCCCACCCGGGCGGCGTTGTCCAGCATGGCCAGTCCGGCCAGGTACTCCCAGCCCGCTCCGGCGGTGTTGCCGTGGAAGGAGTTCGGGTAGCTGCGGCGTTGCACGTCGCCGTGGCCGGCGGCGGTCACCATCAGCATGGCGCCGGTCTCCATCAGATGCTGATGCTGGCGGGAGCCTTCGGTGTTGGCGAAGTGGCGGTGCTGCCGTTTGGCGTTGACACCGGCCTGCGCGGCGGCGACTTCGGTGGGCGCTGCGGCGGCGGCGAGCCAGGCGGCCAGCAGCTCGTGCCGGGTGGCGGTGCCGACTGTGAACGGATCGTGGTCGACTTCGGTTTCGTAGCGGCCGCTGACCGGTTCCTGCGGCGGCAGGTCGACTCGTTTGCCGGTGCCGGCCAGGGCCTGGGCGGAGGCGTACGCCTGCCGGGCCGCGGCGGCTGCGTCGCCGTCGGCGGCCAGCGGCCGGGCGGCGAAGCCCCACTGGCCGTCGACGAGCACGCGTACGCCGATGCCGATGTTCTGCTCGATCCGCTCGTCGGGGTCGGCGCCGAGCTGGGCGTAGGACCGCAGTTCCTCGCATTCGATCAGCCGGGCGTCGGCGTACTGGACCCGCTGGTGCACCGTGTCGAGGGCGGTCTCGAGGATGCGCCGGGCGGCGGTGTCGTCGCCCAGCGTCCCCCAGTCGTGGGCGCTCACGCCTCCTCCAGCGGGAACGAGACCCAGGCCCGGTCACGGAAGGACTTCTCGAAGGCGTTGATGGTCTCCTGGACGAGCGCACCCTGGGCGAAGTCGCCCTGGTTGACGTCGCTGCCGGACAGGATCTCGGTGGCGAAGTCGGCGCACAGGTTGGAGTAGAACAGGAAGTCCCAGTCCTCGCGGGAGTGGCCGCCTTCGGGGAAGAACTGTTGCGGGATCTGCTGCTCGACGAACTCGACCGAACCCTTGGTCGCGGTCTTGATGGTCTGGCAGATGCCGAACTCCTCGACGAGCCGGACGATGATGGCGCCTTCGGAGCCGAAGATGCGCGCCTCGATGCCGGGGAAGTTGCCGACGGTCACATACGACGACTGGATCGAGGCCAGGACGCCGTTGTCGAACTCGCCGATCCACATGTCGCCGTCGTCGATGTTGAGGCGCTGCATGAGACCGGTGTCGCGGACCATCCGTTCGGGCACGAAGTTGCGCATGGTGCCGACGACCGAGGTCAGGGCGCCGCCGGTCCACCAGTGCATGATGTCGATGATCGGCGCGCCGTAGCCCTCGATCGACGAGGTCGCGAGCACGTCGGGGTCGGCGTCGGGGTTGACCTGCCGCATCGGGGTGGCCGGGTCGATCCATTGGCTGTTCTGCTCGTAGCCGTTGAAGATGTACGGGGTGCCGACGAAGCCGGTGTCGATCAGGTGCTTGGCGTACTGGACGGCCGGGGCGTACCGGAAAGTGAAGCCGAGCTTGGTCTTCAGGCCCTTGGTGCGGGCCAGTTCGGCCAGCGCCCGGGTCTGCCGGTTGTCGTGGTGCACCGGCTTCTCGCACAGCACGTGCTTGCCGGCGTCGAGGGCGGCGGCGGAGATCTCGAAGTGGGCCCGGTTGGCCGTGGCCACGTCGATGACGTCGATGCTGGGGTCGTCGAGCAGTTCGCGGTAGTCCGTGACCAGCTTGGCGACGCCGAAGCGGGCGCCGGCCTCGGCGACGACGGCGGGGTCGGTGTCGGCCAGCGCGACGACCTCGACGCGGGGGTCGCGCTGCCAGCCGGGGATGTGGGCGCGCTGGGCCCAGCGGCCGGCGCCGACCACTGCCACGCGCAGCTTGTCACTCATGGGGGTGTTTCCTTTCGGTTGAGCGGTCCGCGATCAGCGGCGGACCCGGGGGTCGACCAGCGCGTACGCGAGGTCGACGAGGAGGTTCATGACGACGATGAAGAAGGCGGCGAACAGCACCGCGCCGGTGATCATGGGGACGTCGAGGGTGCCGATCGCATCGAAGGTGAGCTTGCCGACGCCCGGCAGGCCGAACACCGATTCGATGACGACGACCCCGCCGAGGAAGTAGCCGAGATCCATGCCGAGCATGGTCAGCAGCGGGCTGAGGACGTTACGCAGGCAGTGCCGCAGCAGCACGACCCGTTCGGGCATGCCCTTGGCCCGGGCCATCTGCACGTAGGGGCTGCGCAGCGCTTCGAGCATGTTGGTGCGGGTCAGGCGGGCGTACCAGGCGGCCCCGCCGAGACCGAGGGTGAAGCTGGGCAGGATCAGGTAGTTGATATAAGGGGCCTCGTAACCGGACAGCGGGAAGAGGTTGAACTTGAACGCCAGCAGGTACAGCAGCAGCAGGCCGACCCAGAACGGCGGTGCGGACAGTCCGACCAGCGAGGCGAGGGTGGTGGCCCGGTCGGCGAGCCGGCCCGGCCGGTAGGCGGCGATGATGCCGACGGGGATGCCGAGGATCGCCTCCCACAGCACGCCGAGGACGGCGAGGGCCGCGCTGACCGGCAGCGCCCGCAGGATCGCCGAGGCGACCGGGGTGTTCTGCAAGGCGAAGCTGGTGCCGAGGTCGAAGTGCAGCAGGCCGAGCAGGAATTTGCCGTACTGGTAGGCCAGGCTGCGGTCCAGGCCGAGCTCGTGGTGGATGGACGCCACGGTGGCGGCGCTGGCGTTGGGTCCGGCGATCAGCCGCGCCGGGTCGCCCGGCACGACGTGGGTCAGCAGGAAGGCGAGGGTCACGACGCCGAAGAGGACGACGATCGCCTGCGGGATGCGGCGAAGCAGGAACCGGCTCATCAGCGGCGCTCCGGTGCGGTCGGGTCGAGGAGGTCGCGCAGCCAGTCGCCGGCGAGGTTGAACGCGAGCACGGTGAGGATCAGGCAGACACCGGGTGCGAACAGCAGCCACGGCGCGATCTGGAAGTACTCCTTGCCCTGCTCGATCATCTGTCCCCAGGACGGGGTCGGGACGGGCACGCCGACGCCGAGGAACGACAGCGACGCCTCGATGAGGATCGACGAGGCGACGCCGAGGGTGGCGTACACGATGATGGTCGGCACGAGGTGCGGGAACAGGTGCTTGCGCATGATCCGCCAGTGGGACAGCCCGAGGGTGCGGGCGGCGACCACGAACTCCCGTTCGCGCAGCGACAGCACTTGGCTGCGCACGATGCGGGCCAGTGTCGTCCAGTAGATCAGCGCGATGACGATGACGACGTTGCGTTCGCTGGGCCCGGTCACGGCGATCAGCGCGATGCAGAACAGCAGGATCGGGAAGGACATGATGACGTCGGTCAGTCGCATGAGGATCGTCTCGACCCACCCGCCGAGGTAGCCGGCGCTGAGTCCGACGACCACGCCCAGGACGGTGGCCAGCCCGTTGGCGAGGATGCCGATGACGAGCGAGACGCGTGCCCCGTACAGCAGCCGGGCCAGCACGTCACGGCCGTTGGGGTCGGTGCCGAGCGGGAAGCCGTGGCCCGGTCCGATCGGCGCGCCGTTGGCCGCGAGTCCTTCGGGATAGGTCGCCAGGGGCGAGTGCGCGGCCAGCAGCGGCGCGCCGATCGCGGCGGCTGCCAGCAGGACCAGCAGGACGATGGAGATGAGCGCGGGTTTGTCCTGGCGCAGGCTGCGCAGGACCCGGCGGAACCCGGCCGGTGCGGCGGCGGGTGTCTGGGCGGGCGCCGGTGGGGCGACGGCGGGTGGCGCGGTCATGGGGTCCTCCCCTCTTGCGACGGGATCGGGCCGGTCGAACCGGCGGGGGCGGTCAGTGATCCGGAGGCGTCGGCGTGGAAACAGGCGGCCGCGTGGCCGGTGCGGTCGACGGTCAGTTCGGGCTGCTGCGCCCAGCAGGCTTCGGTGGCCAGTGGGCAGCGGGGCGCGAACGCGCAGCCGGTCAGCGCCGCGCCGACGGCGGGCGCCTCGCCGGCGACGAT
>JABFYB010000773.1 GCA_013361475.1 Hamadaea sp. | reverse complement strand
GCCGCCTATGCACGCCGCCTTCACGCTGATCGAGATCGGCGCCATCATCCTTGCCCTCGGGCTGCTCGGCGCGTTGTCGCTGCGCTTCAGCATCTCTCCGATCCCGCTCTATCTGCTGGCCGGTCTGGCCTTCGGCCACGGCGGCATCCTGCCGCTCACGACGAGCGAGGAGTTCACCGCGACCGGCGCCGAGATCGGCGTCATCCTCCTGCTGTTCACCCTGGGCCTGGAGTACACCGCGCCCGAACTCGTGGGCACGTTGCGCACCAACGCGCCGGCCGGTCTGGTCGACCTCGTGCTCAACTCGCTGCCCGGCGTCGCCGTCGCGCTGCTCATGGGTTGGGGTCCGGTCGCGGCCGTCGCGCTCGGCGGCATCACCTACGTGACGTCGTCCGGCATCACCGCCAAGGTGATGGCCGACCTGGACTGGCTGGGCAACCGCGAAGTCCCGGTCGTGCTGTCGCTGCTGGTCTTCGAAGACCTCACGATGGCCGTCTACCTGCCGATCCTGACCGCCATGCTGGCCGGGGCCGGGTTCCTGACCGGCGCGATCACCCTCGGCATCGCCGCCGCCACCATCACCGTGATCCTCATCGTGGCGCTGCGGTTCGGCCACATCGTGGAGAAGCTGGTCGCCTCGCCCAGCCAGGAAGTGCTGCTGCTCAAGGTGCTCGGCCTGACCGTCCTGGTCGCCGGGGTCGCGCAGATGCTGCAGGTCTCGGCGGCGGTCGGCGCGTTCCTGGTCGGCATCGCGCTGTCCGGGCCGCTCGCGCACCAGGCCCGCGAACTGCTCACACCGCTGCGGGACCTGTTCGCGGCGGTGTTCTTCGTCTTCTTCGGCCTGCACACCGATCCGGGCGATCTGCCGCCGGTGGCCGGCATCGCGATCGCGCTCGCGGTCGTGGGCATGCTGACGAAGATGGCCACCGGCTGGTGGGCCGCACGCCGGGCCGGCGTCTCGACGCTCGGCCGCTTGCGTGCCGGGGCGGCGTTGCTGCCGCGCGGGGAGTTCAACATCGTCATCGCCGGGCTGGCGGTCACCGCCGGGGTCAATTCCGAACTCGGCCCGCTGGCGGCGGCGTACGTGCTGGTGCTCGCGGTCACCGGCCCGCTCACCGCCCGCGCCATCGTTCCGCTCGCCAAGCGGTACGCCGTCCGGCGTGGCCCGGTTCAGCCGAGTCTGCCGGTGCCACACCAGGCTGCTGCCCCCGAGGAGTTGACGCCGGATCGCAGCCCCAGCTAGGTCGTGTACGCTTTTGTATACGATTTGCCCCTCTCGCAGGAATGGGACCTGAATGGCCGCGCGCAGCACCGAGTTCGTGGCGGACGTCGTGCACGAGCGGCTCCGTGAGGCGATCCTGTCCGCGCAGTTCCGCCCGAACCACCGCCTCGTCGAGGAGGAGCTGGCGGACTGGCTGAAGGTCAGCCGCACCCCCGTCCGCGAGGCGTTGCTGCGGTTGCGCCAAGAGGGGCTGGTCGAACAGCGCCGGGGCTGGATCGTGCGCGATCACGCCCCGGAGGAGATGCTGGAGATCATCGAGGCGCGGGCCGGCGTCGAGGCGCACGCGGCGTACCTGGCCGCCGGTCGCCTCAAGCAGGACGACTTCGCCCGGCTCGACGAGCTGATCGAGCTGATGGAGGACCCGGCGGCGTCCCGGGCCCGGCTGACCGAGCTGAACAACGAGTTCCACGACCTCGTCACCGAGGCGGCCGGTAACAGCCTGGTGAGCCAGTTCTTCCGGCGTACCAAGGTGAACTACTGGAACTTCCACCAGCCGGTCGTCTTCACCCCGGCCGACGACGAGATCGTGAACCGGCAGCACCGGGACCTCGTGGCGGCGCTGCGGGCGCAGGATGCCGAGACCGCCGCCAAGATCGCCCGCGAGCACGTCGAGAACACGGCCCGCATCATCATGTCGGCCCTCGGGCGCTGACACCGTTTTAACGTCGGCATCGGTACGCTCGGCCCGGTGAACCGCCGCCGCATGATCTGGACGATCGCCATCGCCGCCGCCACCACGGTGCTCACCGCCGCCGCGTTCGTGGTCGTCCCGATGCTGTTGCCGCCCGGGCCACGCCCGCTGTTCCAGCTGCCGGTCGCCTGCGGCGAGACCTGGGAGCTGGGCACCTACCCCGGCCACGACGACTTCGACCTCGACATGTTCCCGACCAAGGGATCGGCCTGGGGCCGTCCGGTGTACGCCTCCTACGGCGGCACCGTCATCGAGGCCGGGATCAACGGCGAACTGGGCGGGCGTACGCCCAAGAACCCGAAGGGGCCGAAGGGCCGCGGTGGCGGCTACTGGGTGAAGATCGACCACGGCCGGAAATGGACGACGCAGTACCTGCACATGCTCGAGCCGCCGCTCGTCGAGGTCGGCGACAAGGTCGTGCAGGGCCAGCAGCTCGGCAAGGTCGGCAGCACCGGCAACTCGGGCGCGCCGCACCTGCATTACGAGCAGCATCGCGGCTGGGAGAAGGTGGAGGCCTACTTCGACGGCCAGCCGTCCGGGATCACCACCGACGATCACGAGTACACGGTCAGGCGTACGAGCAAGAACTGCCCGGCGGTATCCTCCCCGGATGTCCCTGACTGATCATGGAGTCGCGCTCGCGGCGGCCGAAGCCGGTGCCGCGATCGTCCGGGCGAAGTTCGGCGGTTCGCTGACCCGTCAGGCCAAGGCCCCCGGTGACTTCGCGACCGAGGCCGACCTCGCCGCCGAGCAGGCGATCCTCGGCGTACTGCGGGAGACGCGGCCCGACGACGCCGTGCTCGGTGAGGAGACCGG
>JABFYB010000087.1 GCA_013361475.1 Hamadaea sp. | reverse complement strand
AGCCGAGGCGCTGGTCTTGGACGGTGAAGCCGGCTCCCGTGAGCGCGTCCCGAAGCGCGTCGGCCATGGCGAAGTCCCGATTGGCCCGAGCCTGTTCGCGCGCGGCGCGTACGGAGGTGAGGAGGGCCGGGACGGCCTCGTGCGCTTCGGTCGCCGCCTGCCCGAGCCGGACGATCATGCCGCGCAGGACGCTGCGCGCGTGTTCGTGGTCGGGGGAGACGTTGGTGTCGGCCGCCCAGTCGTCGATCGCGGTTTCCAGCTCGAGCGCGATGGCGACGCATTCCTGCACGTCCTGGGCGGCGAGCGCGGTGCCGAACCGGGCGTCGAGCGCGTCGGCGACCTCGCCGACGGAGGCGGCGCCGGGCTCGGCGAGCGGTTCGGCGGGCGACGCCGGGGCCGGGGGAGCGACAGCGGCCCCGGCCGAGGTGTCGGCGAGCGCCTCCAACGGGAGCGTACTGCCGGTGGGGTAGACCCGGCTCTCCCCGCGTCGCCGCAACGTCAGGCCGCCTTGGCCGACGACCTGCACCGACGCGGTGGGAAGGTCGACGAGGACGGCGGTGTGCTCGTCGATGCCCACGATCACCGACTCCTCGGGCAGCCATTGCTCCATCCGGGCGAGCCGGCCTTCGCCGAGGTAGCAGAACCGGGTGTCGTGGTGCCCGCCCTCGGCGTTGTCGTAGTGCGGGATGATCACCGCCGGTACGCCGGTCAGCTCCCGGAAGATGTCCAGCGCCGGAACCCAGTGCGGATCGAGGCCCGCCTTGTAGATCTCGTAGACCGGGATGGCGTGCGAGCCGAGGGTCAGCGCCGCCGCACTCGCGAAGACCACCACCTTCGACTTCGTGATCAGGCCCGGGATCGGCGTGTCCCGCCAGTGGCTCAGGGCGTATGTCGGGGAGCCGGGGCCGGCGAAGAGCCACTCGGCCTGCCGCAGCGAGGTCAGCGCTCGTTCGGCCTCGACGGCGGGCAGGTCACGGCGACGCCAGGAGACCACGCCGATGTCTCGGCCCACGCTGGCCTTGAAGTACGCCACCGCCCGCGCGGAGATGTCGTCGGCGTTGGACTGGAAGCCGTAGGGCGTGTCCAGCAGGACGGCTGGAGCGTCGCCGACGCGGTCGAGGATCGCTCGATGCGGTTTGATCATGGTGGGCGTGGTCTCGCCCGATCCCATGAGGACGATCAGCTCGGTCATTCAGGTCACCCCGCCAGGCTCAGCAGATCGACGGCCAACTCCTTGGGCCGCTGGGCATGCAGATCGTGGTCGCCGCCGGCGTACTCCCGGATCCGGGCGTCGGGCAGCGCGGCGGCGGCCCGCTCGACCCGGGCGCGCGTCCGCTCGGCGCGGACCGGGTCGGTGGACATCGCCGGTAGCAACAGGGTCGGCACCGTGATCCTGGGTAGCCAGTCCCAGACGGGCTGGTCCCACATGTCGCGGACGATCTCCATGTGCCGGGGGATCGGCAGCCGCCGCTCGACCGTGCCGTCCGGCAGCTCGCGCAGGTTGTACGCAGTCGCCGCGACGGCCGCCTCGGACCAGTCGGGATGCGCCTGACGCAGGTATGCCGCCAGATCGCCGGCCCGCATCCCGTCCACCGACGGTGGTCGCAGCGCCTGCTCGCAGTCCGCCCAGGAGGCGAACTCGCCGGCCAGGTCGATCCAGCCGCCGTCGACGAGGGCGGCCCCGGACACCAGCTCCGGATGCTCGGCGGCGAACCGGACGACGACGTTGCCACCCCAGGACTGGCCGACGACGATGACGGAGGGGAGATCGAGGGTGGCACACACCGCCGCGAGGTCCTTCGCGGCCGTCGCCGTGTCGAAGCCGCTGTCGGGCAGCGTGGAGTCGCCGTGCCCGCGCAGGTCCACCGCCCAGGTCGGATGGCCCGCCGCCACCAGGGCGGCCGCGGTCTCGTCCCACAGCCGGGCGTTGGAGGCGAGCCCGTGCACGAGCAGAAACCCGCGACCGGGCGCGCCTTCACCGAAATGGCGCACACTCAGGGTGGCGTCGGGCAGCGTGACTTGCAGCGGTCGCATGCCCCCGACACTAGCGGGGACCTACGACAAGGTCGCCTGCATTGCGGTACGCAGGGCGGCAGCGGCCTCCTCCGGCGGGACGTCGTTGACGAACGCGCCCATCGCCGACTCCGAACCGGCGAGGTACTTCAGCTTCCCCGGCCCGCGCCGGATGCTGAACAGTTGCAGGTGGAGGTAGGCCAGCTCGCGGTCTTCGCGTACCGGCGCCTGATGCCAGGCCCCGATGTAAGGCATGGCACTGTCGAAGAGCGCGTCGAAACCGCGTACAAGAGAAAGCCACAGAGGAGCCGCGGCCTCGCGCTCTTCGTCGGACAGCGCGGCGAGGTCCGGGACCTGGCGGTGCGGCGCGAGATGGACCTCGAACGGCCAGCGCGCGAAGGCCGGCACGAAGGCGGTCCAGTGGTCGTTGCGCGCGAGCACGCGCGTGCCGTCCGCGATCTCCGCGGCCAGGACGTCCGCGTAGAGGTTGCGGCCCGTGGCCTTGTGGTGGCGCCGCGCGGCCGCGAGCTGCTGCCGGGTCTTCGGCGTCACATAGGGGTACGCGTAAATCTGCCCGTGTGGATGGTGCATCGTGACACCGATCTCGACCCCGCGATTCTCGAAGCAGAAGACCTGCTCGACGCCCGGCACCTGAGACAGTTCCGCAGTACGCTGCGCCAGCGCCGCGAGGACGGTGCGCACCCGGCTCTCCGGCAGCTTGCCGAAGGACGAGTCGTGGTCGGGGGTGAAGCAGACGACCTCGCAGCGGCCGACGCCCGG
>JABFYB010000233.1 GCA_013361475.1 Hamadaea sp. | reverse complement strand
GGGCGCGGATAGAACAGTGCCGGAACTGCGGGGAAGGGGTGAAAGGTCTAGACTCGCGCGGTGCGGCGGATTCCCCTGATCCTGGCGATCGTGGCGGTGGTGCTCGGGCTCGGCCTGATCGGCGGGGTCGCGCTGCTGGGCGGGGGCGCTTCGGGGAAGAACTCGCCGGCGTCGTTCGTGGACGACCCTGGTGAGGCGAAGGTCGAGTCCAGCCCGCCGGTGAGCCCGAGCGCGGCGGTGAAGACGCCGAAGCAGCTGGTCTACAAGTTTCCGGTGCAGGGAACGGCGTCCTACGCGCATACTCACCACGACTATCCGGCCAGCGACATCATGGCCAAGTGCGGCAGTGGCGTCGTCGCTCCGATCGACGGCGTGATCCTCGAGGTGAGCCTGGAGGACACCTGGGACGCCGAGGTCAACTCGGGGGCCACCCGCGGCGGGTTGTCCTGGTCGTTGCTCGGTGACGACGGCATCCGCTACTACGGTTCGCACCTGTCGGAGGTCGACAAGACCACCAAGCCCGGCGCGCGCGTGGTGGCGGGTCAGCACATCGGCAAGGTCGGCAAGACGGGTGACACGACCGCTTGTCACCTGCACTTCGGGATCTCGCCGGTCTGCAAGAAGACCGGCGACTGGTGGATCCGGCGCGGCGTCATCTATCCCTGGTCCTATCTGGACGCCTGGCGCAAGGGCGTCGCGAAGTCCCCGGTCGCGGCCATCCAGGCCTGGCAGAAGCAGCACGGCTGCCCCGGCAAGCCGCTCACCGACCCGTAAAATACGCTGTTCGGCATGGCGGAACACCAGGTCACCGACGGGCTGATCGTCGTCGACAAAGCGCCGGGCATGACCTCGCACGACGTCGTGGCCCGCTGCCGGCGGATCGCGCGCACGCGTAAGGTCGGCCACGGCGGCACCCTCGACCCGATGGCGACGGGGGTCCTGGTGATCGGCGTCGGCAAGGCCACGCGTCTGCTCACCTACGTGGTCGGCACGCGCAAGGTCTACCGCGCCACGATCCGGCTCGGCCAGACCACGGTCACCGACGACGCGGAGGGCGAGGTCACCGCTTCGGTTCCGGCCGCGCATCTTTCCGACCAAGGCGTACGCACACAGCTGGCCACGATGACCGGCGAAGTGGATCAGGTGCCGAGCGCCGTCTCCGCGATCAAGGTCAACGGCGTACGCGCGTACAAGATGGTCCGGGAAGGTGAGGCGCCCGAGCTGGCCGCCCGGAAGGTGACCATCGAGCGGATCGACGTCTTCGACGTCCGGCGGGACGGCGACTTCGTGGACGTGGACGTCGAGGTGGCCTGCTCAGCTGGGACCTACATCCGTGCCATCGCGCGGGATCTCGGCGTCGCCCTGGGTGTCGGCGGCCATCTCACCGCGCTTCGCCGGACCGCGGTCGGCGGATTCACCCTCGATGAGGCGTACCCCTTGGAGAAACTCGCGGACCTGGCCGAGGCCGGCGGTGATCCGGTGACGTTGCCGTTGGCCGCGGCCTTGCGCCGGGCGATGCCGATCCGCGAGGTGGACGAGGCGGGCGCGAAGGTCCTGTCGCACGGCGGACCGCTGGAGGCGATCGGCCTCGACGGCTCCTACGGTGTGCTCGGGCCGGACGGGACACCACTCGCGGTGGTCTCAGAACGGGGCGGCAAGGCGCGGCCCGAGATCGTCCTCGCCGCGGCCTGAACCGCCGTGAAGACGAGCGCATAAGTCGTCACCGCGACCGCGGCGGCGGTGACCGCGCCGATCGACGTCCAGTAGAGCTGCGATTCGAGGCGATCAGCGTGCGGTGTGACGGCCAGCTGGTAAGCCGCGCCGGCGACCGTCATGGCCACGAGGAGGGCTCCCGTCGCGATCCGGGTCGGCGGGCTGAGCCGAAGACCGGCCGCCCGGTGCGGGCTCGACCGCCGTAGCCGCCACCCCGCCCACACCACCGCCGCCAGCAGCCCGAGCACGGTCGAGCTGTACTGGAGGAGGTGGAAGAGCGGCATGCCGAGGACCGGGTGAGCCAGCCATTCGCCCCAGATACCGATGCTCCGGACATGGGTGAAGCTGTCCCAGAACGCGTGCGTGATCGCTCCGACCGCGGCGGCGACCGGAACCCACAGCAAGTACGCCGGATGCCGTAGCCGGGCGGCGGCGGGAATGCGTTCACCGATCGCGCTCGGCAGGAGCTGGATCAAGGCGGCCCGGAAGAAGAGGTGGTAGGCCGCGACCGCCACACAGGTGGCGACCACGTCGACGCTGACGATGCCCGCCGGCGAATGCGTGAAGGCGTACGAGGGCCACTGTGGAATGAACAGCGGCAGATCGGGGACCATCGACCCGATCGCCAACGCGGCAGGCACGTACGCCATCCGGGTCACCGGCCGGCGGAGAAGTGGCAGGACGGCGGCGATGTGACTCGCTGTAAACGGCATCAGGCGTCAGCCTAGAGCAGGACACGATCTTGCGGTGCCCCACGGGATTGGCGTCGCTCGCCTACGCTGCCGCTCATGACGGACAGCGCGGCCGGCGCCGCGAGCGCGCCCGACGACAGTCTCCTGCGGCATTGGCGGCTGCTCGTCGCCGTGGTCGCACCGGTGGTCGCCGTCGCCACGCTGGTCCAGTCGGTCCTGGAAGTGCTCGGCACCGGTGGGACCACCGTGGTCGTGGACGGCCTGACGCTGCGTACGCCCGGCTGGCCCGACGTCGTCGAGGCGATGCTCTGGGTCGTCGCCTGGGCGTGGTCCCTGGGCGCCGTCATGATCGCCGTCAAGGGAACGCTGCTCGGTACGCCGCCGAGCGC
>JABFYB010000437.1 GCA_013361475.1 Hamadaea sp. | reverse complement strand
GGGTCGAGGAGCGTCACGCGTACGCCGCGGCGGGCGGCCAGGTAGCCGAGCGCGCCGAGCAGGGTCGACTTGCCACCGCCGGGTTCGGCGACGAACACGCCGAGGCCGGAGCGTTCGCGTACCTCCATCGGGAAGTGCAGGTCGAGGAAGACCGGGCGGCGGGAGGTGCCCGCCGTCCGCCCGATGAGGTCGCCGCGGTGATCGCCGACGGTGGACGCCGCCTGCGGCAGCGCTGCCGCGAGCAGCTTGACCGGCATCCGGCGCAGGTAGCCGGAGTTGGCGATCGGCTCACCCGGGATGAATTCGCGGACGAGCTGCTCCTGCTGTTTGGGGTGCTGCAGGGCGATGCGCATCTCGCGGCTGTAGAGCTGGGTGACTCGGCGTACGCGTTCCAGGCATTCCTCACGGGAGGAGCCGGCCACGGCGAGGCGGTGCCAGCCGTGCGCGCGCGCCGAGTCGACCGGCAGTCCGGTGGTCATCTCGTCGCCGATGACCAGGGCCCGCTTCGCGAGCCGTTCCAGTTCCGGCGGGGCGTCCATGCCGTGCTCGAGGTAGTCCAGCTGCTGCGAGCGGATCATGCGGAGGCGCTGTTCGAGGTTCCGGAAGCTGTCGGACTGGCCGAGGATGTCGATCCGGCTGGAGATCTCCATCGGATACGGCAGCCGCTCGTGGAAGTGCAGCCACGGCTCGTGCCGCTCGGGGATGTCCAGTGGCTCCATGCGACCGACGGTGAGCACGGCGACGTGCTTCTCCTCGCCGGTGAGGCGGTTGACGAGCTTGACGCTCGACCCGTAGGGCGCGCGGTAGCGCTCGATCTCCTCGGTGAGGGCGAGCAGATCACCGGTGTCCCAGTGGCCGTGGCCGACGGCGCCGATGTGGGTCGGCGGGTCCATGCAGAGCGCGACCGACCGATAGAGCAGCCATTCCAGCTCCTCGGCGGTGGCCCGGCGGCCCCGCATGCCGAACGCGCCCAGCACCTCGTCGAACTGCTCGACACTACGCTCCAGTTTGGACCGTTCGGACAGCGTGCTGCCCTTGCCGAACGCGCGCAGCAACCGCCCGGAGAACGAGTCGCCGAGGCTCCGGCGGGCGAAGGTCACGCCCAGGTAGGTCCGGCCTTCGGCGTGGTTAGAGCCCACGAGGTGCTTCTGCGCCGCCACGAGGTGGTCGCCCCACGAGGTCGCACCGGCCACACCGGGCAGCGGCCGCGGCGTCAGGCGGTCGATCTGGCGGGCCCATTCGGCCGCCGGGAACGGCCGCGAGGTCCGTCGAATGTGCAGGCGGAAGCCCGCGAGACCCGCGTACTGCTCGGCGATCGCGTCGATCAGCGCCTCGCGCTCGGGGTCCGGCCGGAACGCCCAGCGGACCTCGGGCACCCAATACCACGCCGTCACGGCGTGCTGGGTAAACGTCAAATGCCCCGCGATCTCGGTCAGCGCGAGCTCTACCGCCGCGCTTCGGACCTTCTCCGCTTTGGGGCGCGGGACCTGAGTCCCGCTCCGCCGCTTCTTCGGCGGGGGCGTGGGCTCGGACCTACGGTCGGGGGCACCGGTTCGCGCGGGTCCAGGCTTCTTCCTGGTGTCGGCCGCGGAAACGGCCGGGCGGGCCTCCCGGCGCGAATCGTCCGCGTGCCGGTCACGCTCCAGAGCTTTCGGTGATACGCCCAGCGCAGGGGCCTGAGCCGGTGGGCGGCCCGGGGGGTTTGACGGCGCCGGTGAGGCCGACTGAGTGGGCCGCGCCTGTGCGGGGGGAGACGACACCGGCGGGCGGCCGGGGGGCAGTTCGCTACGGCGGAGGACCGAGACCGCGGCCGGGCTGGGCGCGTCGGGATCGAAGAGGTTGAGGAACGGCGACTCGACATCGCTTGCGGCCCGCGGCGCCGGGGTGGCCGGGCCGGGATCGTTTGCGGGCTCTTCCACGATCTCTCCGGAGAGGACGGTGTCGTCGAGCTCGTCGGTGGTCACGTGATCGACCTCCGGACGACGATGCGGCGGGCGACGATGCGCGGCTCGGTGTTCTCGTGGGCCGCCTCGCGGGACCGCCGCCAGTCGGTGAGTGCGGTCCGGATGACCAGCCGGGCCGGCCGATCCGGATCGACGTGGCGGAAGATGTAGGACGTCGTGACCATGGCCAGGGCGATCTCCCACGCCGGGAAGGCGTCGACCGACTGGGTCAGCAGGAAGTGCAGACCCATGTAGAGGGGGACCAGCAGGATGAACAGGCCGTATTGCGCGTAGGGCAGCTGAACCGGGAGGGTGTAGCCGGGCGGGCCGAGATAGACCAGGCGGGCCCGGTAGATGTCATCGTCGGTGCGCAGCCTCATCGTGCCGGGTCACCCGAAGATGAGGTTGACGAGGTATTCGCCGAAGAAGAAGAAGGCGCCGGCGCCGGCGATGAACAACAGGCCGACGATCGCGATCGCCGAGCTCGTCATCACTTTGGACATCTCGCCCTTGCCGGCTCGGCCGATGAAGATCACGCCGAGTGCCGCCAGCAGGATCGGCACGATGTTCTTGACGAAGAACCCGAGGACCTTGTCGGTGTTGACGCCTTGGCCGCCGGGGCTCGGCGACGGAGCCAGCTCCATCATGGAGCTGACGTGGTGCATCGCCGCGTGGGCGAGCCCTGTGGCGATCATCGTGCGTCCCTCCCCGATGCGAGTCGTCAGCCGGTCCGTTCAGCTTTTCAGCCTCGGACCGGTTGAGCACGGACCCTGTGTGCGGGGACCGGCGTGTCTCGCAATTTTGTCCATTTTTGCACCTCACCGCGAGGTTCAATAGGGAAGCGTACGGGGCTCCCCGG
>JABFYB010000592.1 GCA_013361475.1 Hamadaea sp. | reverse complement strand
GGCCCGCTTCGCGAGCGTGTTCTTCGCGACCGTGTAGCTGGTCGTCCGGCCCAGCGAGCGCCGCAGCTCGGTCAGCTGCGCCACGGTCAGTCCGCGGTACTCGGTGAGCACGGTGGCCGGCGAGTTGCGGAAGTTCTCGGTGAGCTCCGCGACCGCGCCCGCCTTGTCGGCCCGAATCGGCTTGTCCGCCATGTCCCTCCTCTCTCCTGCTTCGAGCTGGTCAGGTCGCGCCCGGTAACCCGGGCTGGGAGGAACCATGAAAAGCAAAACGCCCCGGCGCAGGCGCACGGGGCTTCTTCGGCGATTTCGCGCCGGGAGCAAATCCGTCATCCTGCGCGGGCCGCCCGCCTGTCGCGGGGCCTTCGACCACGCCCTTGCGGGCGCGATGACCAGCGGTCTTTGGGTGAAACTCCAGCAAGAGTACGCGGAGCGCCCCGCCGATGCCAAATCGGCCCGACTGTGACCTGGCTTGTACCAAGCCCTTGACACAACGACGCTCGTGTCCTTTCCTTGTACCACTCGTCTGATACAAGCCACCTGACACCCGGGAGAACCGATGCGCCTGCGCCTGCTCAGCCTCGGCCTATCCGCCTGGCTGCTCGTCACCCTGCTGTTGCTCGACTGGTACGCCCTCGCCCTGCCCGCCTTCGCGATCGTCCTCGGCGGGGGTGTGCTGCTGGGGCAGAGCCGGCCCCGGCGTACCGAGTCGTCCGGGCAGATTCGCGCGCAGTTGACCGCTCGGGAACTCGACGACTACGTCCCCGTACGCCTCCAGCGGGCCAACCGCGTACTGATGATCGCCGCGTTCGTGACGGTGATCCTGCTGGCTCCGCTGCTGCGCGCCCTGCGAGGGCTCACCTCGTCGTGGGCCTACAACATCGCGTGGCACAGCCTGCCGTCGTCATATGGCGATTGGGCCGACGCGATGAGCACGCGTTCGATGCTGGAGATGTGGCCGTACGCCGGGTTCTGGGGATCGCTGCCCAGCGTCTTGGTCCTGATCGTGACCGCCGTAGCGACACCGATCCTGCTCCGGCGGATCGTCGAAGCCGGGCAAGGCGGGGAGGACTGGCGGCGCCGCACCGCGACTGCGATCGCCGCGACAGCCGGTGCCGTGTACGCCGCACCCGTCGCGATCGTCTTCCTGGCCGCAGCCTGGGTGGCCGTTCCGCGCCGGACCTTCCCCGGGCACGTGCTCACCGACGTGGGACAGATCTTCCTCGGCGGAGTCTTCGCGGCCGTCGCCGTCGTGGCGCTCGCCGTCTTGGCGTACTGCGGCGGCCGGCTGCTCGCGAATCCGGCTCAGGACGCGGCCGCCGAACCGGCGACGCACTGATGGCCACCGTCGAACTACGCCCCGGCCCGGTCCCGCCCTACGAACAGATCCGGGCGCAGATCGCCGAGCTCATCGCCGTCGGGACGCTTCCGGCGGGACACCGGCTGCCCTCGATCCGGCAGCTCGCGGCCGACCTGGGCGTCGCCACCGGCACCGTCGCGCGGGCGTACCAGGAATTGGAGACCGCGGGCCTTGTGCGTACCAGAGGATCAGGCGGGACCATCGTCGCCAGCCGCCGGACGGGCGAGCAGCTCGACCCCGCTGGGCAGCTTTCCGCTCTGGCCCTGAGCTTCGTCACGGCGGCCCGGCGGCTGGGCGCGGACGACGTGGCGATCCTCGAAAGTGTCAGGGGTTCCCTGTAGAAAAAGCGACAGAGGCTTGAGCGCCACGGGGGAGCTCAAGCCTCTGTCTACGTCGGACGACGGGCGGCGGTCAGGCCTCCGCGCCCTCGTGGAAGTTCCGCGTCACGTTCGGGTCGACCGGGACGCCGGGGCCCATGGTCGTGGTGACGGTGATCTTCTTGACGTACTTGCCCTTGGCCGCGGACGGCTTGGCCCGCTGGACCTCGTCGACGACCGCGGCGTAGTTGTCGATCAGCTGCTCGGCCGAGAACGACGCCTTGCCGATGATCAGGTGGAGGTTGGAGTGCTTGTCCACCCGGAAGGTGATCTTGCCACCCTTGATCTCGTTGACGGCCTTGGTGACGTCCATCGTGACGGTGCCGGTCTTCGGGTTCGGCATGAGGCCGCGCGGGCCCAGGATCCGCGCGATCCGGCCGATCTTGGCCATCTGGTCCGGCGTGGCGATCGCCGCGTCGAACTCCAGCCACCCCTCCTGAATCCGGGCGACCAGCTCGTCGGTGCCGACGACGTCGGCCCCGGCGGCTTCCGCCTCGGCAGCCTTCTCACCGGCGGCGAACACGATCACGCGAGCGGTCTTGCCGGTGCCGTGCGGCAGGTTGACGGTGCCCCGGACCATCTGGTCCGCCTTGCGCGGGTCGACACCGAGGCGCATCGCGACCTCGACCGTGGCGTCGAACTTGGTGGGGCTCGTCTCCTTCGCCAGCTTGATGGCGTCGGCGGGGGCGTAGAGCTTGGTGCGGTCGATCTTCTCGGCCGCCTGCTTGTAAGCCTTGCTGTGCTGCATCTCTGCTTAATCTCCTGTGGTCTGCAACGAGCCGCGTGGGGCGGCTCTCCCACGGCACCCGGCGAGCGGGCGCCTTGAGGTCACTCGCTGACGGTGATGCCCATCGACCGGGCGGTGCCGGCGATGATCTTCATGGCCTGCTCGACGTCGTTGGCGTTGAGGTCGGCCATCTTCTTCTCGGCGATCTCCCGCACCTGGGCGCTGGTGACCTTGCCGACCTTCTCCTTGTGCGGGACGCCCGAGCCCTTGGGCACGCCGGCCGCCTTGATCAGCAGCTGGGCGGCGGGCGGGGTCTTCAGCACGAAGGTGAAGGACCGGTCC
>JABFYB010000259.1 GCA_013361475.1 Hamadaea sp. | reverse complement strand
GCGGTCAACCGGTCGAGCTGCTCGTCGCTCAGTTTCAACCCGACTGCGTCGAGAGCACTGTCGAGCTGGTGGAGTTTGCTGCCGCCGAGCATCGGCCGGAGGCCCCGGCTCACCAACCAGGCCAGCACCACTTGGCCTCGGGCGGCTCCCGTCTCGGCGGCCACCTCGTCGAGCACCGCCAAGCGGGCGGCGTTGCCCGGATGGGCGTACACCTCGGGGATCTCCTTCTCCGGGTTGTCGTAGGCCCCCGACAACAACGGCGTGTACGCCCAAATCTCCAGGCCGTGCTCGTTCGCGTAGTCGGCCTGCTCGTCGCTGAGTACGCCGAACCGGTGTGCCACGCCCGGCGGCAAGGTGCCCGGTCGGGGGCGCAGGTAGCTGGCGTTGAGCTGCAGCGCGTCGAACGGCCGCGCGCCGATCGACTGGGCGTACGCCCGGCCTCGTTCGACCAGCCAGGCCGGGTGGTTGGACACGCCGAACCGGTCGGCGGGCAGGCCGGCGAGCGCCTCGACGGTGTCCTCGATGGACACGGACCGGTCTTCCTGATGCAGCCACAGCAGATCGACCCGGTCGACGCCCAGCCGATCGAGGCTGCCGGCGAAGGCCGCCTGCACCGCGTCCGGCGACAGTCCTTGGCGACGGTTCGGCCAGGACCCGGGTTCGAGCGGTTCGGCGCCCAGTTTGGTGGCGATCCGGACCTGGTCGCGTACGCCGGGGCGGGCGGCCAGCCAGCGGCCGAGCAGCCGCTCGCTGTCGCCGCCGTGCCCGGTCTCGCTGGCCCAGAACGAGTAGCAGTCCGCCGTGTCGATCCAGGTGCCGCCGCGCTCCACGAATCGGTCGAGCAGGGCGAACGACGTGGTCTCGTCGACGGTGGTGCCGAACATCATCGCCCCGAGCACCAGTGGGGTTTCAGTCATACCGACGACCTTGGCACCTGGAGCGCGCTCTAGGTCAAGCGCACTCTTACTGCAGGTCCAAGTGGAACGGCGTACCGGGGCAGGTCGGGCAGACGAAGATGCGCAGGGAACCGTAGCGCCCGACGATGACGCCTGTCGGCTCCTGGATGGTCAGCCGATCCGGGTGCTCCCAGGTGATGTGCCGCTCCTCGACCGGCCGCCACCGCTCGTAGGAGTCGCCGTCGAACTCGCTCGAAGCGATCGTCAGCAGCAGGTTCGTCGGCCCGTCGCACTCCGGGCAGGGTGTGGGCAGCAGATCCGTCACGTTCCACGTGGCGTACCCGCCGACCTTCCAGCCGGGCGCCATGACCAGATCCTGGTAGTCGTGCTCCCACTCGTCGACCCGCTCGGCGAGGCCAGCCGGCAGCTCATCCGGGTACGGATACTCGACGATCTGCTCGGGGTGCACTCGGCACGGCTCCGGCAGGTAGCCGTCTTCGTCCACGTCGCCGGTGGGCGGCTCGGTCAGGACGTCGGTGATGTCGGCCTGACGCCGCCAGTAGAGCCGCACAGCCGGGCCGGTCAGCCCTTCCTGCGCGTGCTCGAACGGGCACCACAGCACTTGGAGCAGGTCCGCGCCGTCCGGGCGAGGCAGGTCCGGGACGTCGTCGGCGCGCAGTTGCGCCACCGGGACCAACGGCGTCGCCTCCTCCCGCGTACGCGGTTCCCACCGATGGCCGACCACGGGTCCGCCGCCGCTGCTGCCATAGCCGACAAACCCAGGACCGACGATGCGTGCGATCTCCTTGTTCAGTTCCATCTCGCCGGGCGCCATCACGTGCGCCTGCACCCGCTGCTTCGCCAAGGCCCGCAGCTGGTCGACGAGGTCGGCGGGGATGGGCACGTCCGTCATCCCCATGTGCGGATCGCCGCACGTCGGCCAGGGTTCGGCGGCGGGCCACAGCAGCGGGCCGCCGATGTGGCTGTCCACAATCTCCACGTCACCGGGTCGAGGATGGAGCCGGGTGGCCGTACGCCCCAAGGCGCGCAGCTCGGGGAAGGTTGCGAGGACGTCGATCGGCGGGGTGGGCGTCTGCACGTTGGAAGCGTAGAACCAACCGGCCGATCGTGGGGCTTGACGCCCACCGGGGGCGTATTCCTATAGTACTAGCTAACTAGTGAAACGAGGCGTCACGATGATGGAGTTCCACCTCGACGGCCGATCCGGGGTAGCGCCCTACCTGCAACTGATCCAGCAGGTCCGGCGCGCCCTGCGACTGGGGCTGCTGGTCGAGGGGGATCGGCTGCCGACCGTCAAGGAGGTGGTCGCCAAGGTGGCGATCAACCCGAACACGGTCTCCAAGGCCTACCGCGAACTCGAGTACCAGGGCCTTGTCGCCGCCAAGCCCGGCGTGGGCACCTTCGTCGTCCGCACCCTGGCCGACGAGTCGGTGGCCGCGCACGAGTCGCTGCGTCAGGAACTTCAGGCGTGGCTGGACAAGGCCCGCGCCGCCGGGTTGGCCGACGAGAGCATCGAGGCCCTCATCGCGACCACGCTTCGTACCCCCACGGAGGAGTCCAGATGACCGAACCCGCGCTCAAGGCAGTGGGTCTGACCAAACGGTATGGGCGGCACCTCGCCCTGTCCGGCTGCACTCTCGACATCCCGGGCGGGCGGGTCGTCGGGCTCGTCGGCCCGAACGGCGCCGGCAAGACCACGCTGCTCCAGCTGGCGGCCGGCATGCTGGTCCCGACGGCGGGCTCCATCGAGGTCCTGGGTGGCCGCCCGGCCACCGGCCCGGAGCAACTGGCCCGGGTCGGCTTCGTCGCCCAGGACACCCCGACCTACGCCAACCTGTCCGTCGCCGAGCACCTCCGCTTCGGCGCGTCCACGAATCCGCGCTGGGACCAGGCGACCGCCCAGGAGCGCATCACCCAGCTCGGGCTGAACCCGCAGCAGAAGGCGGGCCGGCTCTCGGGCGGTCAGCGGGCGCAGCTCGCCCTGACGCTGGCCATCGCCAAGCGGCCGGACCTGCTGATCCTCGACGAGCCGGTGGCCAGCCTGGATCCGATGGCCCGCCGGGAGTTCCTCAAAGGACTGATGGGCTTCACCGCCGAAAACAAGGCCAGCGTCATCATGTCCTCGCATCTGGTGTCCGATCTGGAACGCGTCTGCGACTACCTCGTCGTGCTGGTCGCCTCCCAGATCCGCGTCGCCGGCGACGTGGACGACCTGCTGGCCGGCCACTTCCGGCTCAGCGGCCCGCGACGCGACCGCACCGACCTGCCCGACGGCGTACAGGTCATCGAGGAGAGCCACGTCGAGCGGCAGTCGACCTTCATCGTCCGCGCCGACGCCCCGATCGACGACGGGTCGTTCACCGTCGACCCGCTCAGCCTGGAAGACCTGGTCCTCGCGTACATGGCGCAGGCCACGACCCAGCCCGCCGAGGAGGCCGTCCGATGATCTGGTTCACCTGGCGCCAGGTCCGGTCCCAGACCGTGATCACCGCCGCGATCCTGGCCGCGTTCGGCGTCCTGCTGCTCGTCACCGCGAGCACCATCACCGACTTGTACGCCGAGGTAGCCGCCTGCGACGGCGATTGCGCGAACGTGGTGTCCACGTTCCTCGCCCGGTTCCGCGCCAGCACCGCGTTCCCGGCCTACCTGGCGGCGGTCGGCGCCATGTATCTGCTGCCGGTGCTGTTCGGCCTCTTCGGGGGCGCGCCCCTGATCGCCCGGGAGCTGGAGACGGGCACTCATCGTCTGGTGTGGAACCAGTCGGTGACCCGGACACGGTGGCTCGCCGTCAAGCTCACGGCGGGCGCGGGGCTCGCCGTCGTCTCGACCGGACTGCTCAGCTGGGCGGTGACCGCTTGGTCTCAGCGGGTCGACTCCGCCTCCCAGGACCGGATGATTCCGCTGCTGTTCGGCTCGCGAGGAGTCGTGCCCGTCGCGTACGCGTTGTTCGCCTTCATGCTCGGTGTCACCAGCGGCATGCTGCTGCGGAAGACGGTTCCGGCGATGGCGTCGACCCTGGCGCTCTACGTGGGCGCGGTCGTGGCCATGCCCCTGTGGGTCCGGGCACACCTCGTCACACCGGCGCACGACACGATCGCCTTGACCGCCGAGAACGTCCAGGGGCTGTCGCTGAGCCCTAGCAGCGGCCAGATGACCGTCGTCGGGGCGGAGAGCGAGAGCGCCTGGACCGTCGGCAACAACACCATCCTGCCCGACGGCAGCACCTTCACCGGCCCCGCCGACCTCTCCACCTGCGGCCCCGACGCCTCCCCGACCAAGTGCAAGGAGTGGCTCGGCTCGCTCAATCTGCGGCAGGACCTGCTCTACCACCCCGACAGTCACTTCTGGCCGTTGCAGTGGGCCGAGGCCGGGCTCTTCGTCGGCCTGGCCGTGCTGCTCGGCGCGTTCTGCTTCTGGTGGGTCCGCCGCCGGATCGTCTGACCGGCCGACCTGAGGGCTACTCGCCGAGGTTCTCGCGGACCTCGGCGAGCCGCCGTGTCAGGAAGTCCCGCTCGACCTCGTTGTCGGTGAGCGCCAGTGCTTCGGCGTACGCCGACGCCGCCTCCGGCCAGCGTTCGAGGCGACGAAGGAAGTCCGCCCGTGCCGCGCTGAGGTATCCGTAGGTCGCCAGCGCCGGTTCGCCCAGCAACGGATCGAGCGCGGCGAGACCGGCCGCGGCCCCGTCGCGCAGGCCGACGGCGACCGCCCGGTTCAACGCCACGACCGGCGACGGCCACAGCGTCCACAGCACGTCGTAGAGCCCGGAGATCTCGGTCCAGTCGGTCGCCTCCCAGGTCGGCGCCTCGGCGTGGACGGCGGCGATCGCCGCCTCGACGGCGTACCGGGTGGGGCGGCGGCGTAGCGACGCGGCCAGCAGCTCCGTCGCCTCCGCGATCTCCTCGCGATCCCAGCGGGCCCGGTCCTGATCCGGCAGGGCCACGAATCGACCCTCGTCGTCGAAGCGTGTCTCTCGTCGGGCGTCGCTGAGCAGCATCAACGCCAGCAGTCCGGCGACCTCGTCGCGGTCCGGCAGCAGCTCGCGGACGAGCCGGGTCAGGCCGATCGCCCGGTCGACGAGGTCCTGGCGGACGAGCTGGGTGCCCGTCGGCGGCGTATGCCCGGTCGTGAACAGCAGATGCAGGACTTCGAGCACGGCGCCGACCCGAGCCGGCAGCTCCTCGCGACCCGGTACGCGATAAGGAATGCGCGCGGTGGCGATCTTCTTCTTGGCGCGCGAGACCCGGGTGGCCATGGTCGGCTCGGCCACCAGGAACGCACGCGCCACTTCAGCGGTCGACAGTCCGCAGAGCAGCCGCAGCGTCAGCGCGACCTGCGCCTCCCGTGCCAATGCCGGATGACAGCAGGTGAAGATGAGCCGCAGCCGGTCGTCGTCGATCGCGTACTGCTCGGGCGCCTCCTCCGGGCCGGGCACGGCGTCCGGCACCACCAACGACGGCAGTACGCGGCGCAGCGTCGACTCGCGGCGCAGCAGGTCCAGCGCACGATTCCGGGCGACCGTCGTCAGCCAGGCGCCGGGCCGGGCGGGGATGCCGTCGTCGGCCCAGGACCGCAGCGCCTTGGCGTACGCGTCCTGCGTGCACTCCTCGGCCAGGTCCAGGTCACGGGTGAGCCGCACCGTGGCGGCGAGCACGGCGGCCCACTCGCCACGATGCGCCTCGGCCACCGCCGCGGCGACCTCAGTCGTCCCCACGGCCGCTCAGACGACCGGCCGGATCTCGACGCCGCTGTGCCCGGCGTACACCTCGGGCAGCAGGGCGGCCAACGCGGTCGCCTCGTCGAGGTCGGCCGCCTCGATCAGGTAGTACCCGCCGAGGACCTCCTTCGTCTCCAGGAACGGCCCGTCGGTCGTCGTCATCGCACCGCTGTCGTCGGCCCGCAACGTGGTCGCCGTGCTCGCGTCGGCGAGCTGCTTTCCACCGAGGACGCGCTCTCCCGCCGCCGCCCGGAACTCGGCGTGCTTCCCGTGGTGCGCAGTCACCTCGTCCGGGGTCATTCCCGCCCACTTCTGCTCGTCGCCGTAGATGAGCAGCAGATAATTCGCCATGGTGCCATCCTGCCTGTCCGGCCCCGGTCGGGGCCGCTCACCATGACGACGAACGACCACCGCCGGATTTACCGGCCCGGCCGAAATCCCTGCCGCCGCTGTCGGTATCGACGTCTGTTGACGCGACAGCGGGACCGCCGTTATATTCGCCGAAACTTTCCGGAAGCACACTGAAACATCTTCGTCATCCTTCCGGAACTACTCATCCGCATCGTTCGGCCTGGGAGGTCGAAGCATGAGAATGCGTAACCTGCTGCTCGCCGGGGCCGCGGTCATGGCCACCGTGCTGACCGCCGGCACCGCCACCGCCTCCGGCGCCCTGTCGGACCGCACCCGGCCGCCCGCGGACTCGCTGCGCGCGCTCGCGTCCGGCGTCAATCTGCGGATCGGCACCGCGGTCACCCCGTTCGAACTGGACAACCCGGCGTACGCGCAGATCACGGGCGACCAGTTCGACTCGGTGACGCCCGGCAACGAGATGAAGTGGGAGACCGTCGAACGGACCCGGGGCGTCTACGACTGGTCGGCCGCCGACCGGCTCGTCAGCTTCGCCCAGCAGCACCGGCAGCTCGTCCGAGGCCACACTTTGGTCTGGCACAACCAGCTGCCCGGCTGGCTCACCAGCGGCGTCGCCGACGGCAGCATCGACGACGTCGAACTGCGGGCACTGCTGCGCAAACACGTCATCGACGAGGCCACGCATTTCAAGGGCAAGATCTGGCAGTGGGACGTGGCCAACGAGTTCTTCGCCAACGCGTGGGACGCGGACCCGCTGCCCAGCGGCATCAACGGCGACAACTTCTGGGTCGCCCACCTGGGCGAGGGCATCCTCGCCGACGTCTTCCGCTGGGCGCACGAGGCCGACCCGAAGGCGCTGCTGGTCTACAACGACTACAACATCGGCGGCGAGGACGGCACGAACGCCAAGGCCGACGCCGTGTACGCCTGGGCGAAGAGCATGCTCGCGCAGGGGGTGCCGATCCACGTCATCGGCAACCAGGGGCACCTCGACACCCAGTACGGCTTCTCCGGTCCCCGGCTGACCGCCGCCCTGGCCCGGTATGCCGGCCTCGGCGTGAAGGTCGCCATCACCGAGGCCGACGTGCGTACCTTCGTCGACAACGCGACCGACCAGGTGCCGACGTCCAACCTCGCGCTGTTCGCCCAGCCCTACGAGTACGTGCAGATGCTGCGGTCCTGCCTCGAGGTGCCCGAGTGCATCTCGTTCACCGTGTGGGGCTTCGGCGACGCCAACTCCTGGGTGCCCGGCTGGTTCACCGGCGAGGGCTACGCCTGCATCTACGACGTCGACCTGAACCCGAAGCCCGCCTACACCGACCTGCAGCACGAACTGCGGCTCGCGAGCGAGGGCGCGCCCCGGCGAACCGGGCGGTGATACCCGCGGTGCCCGGCCGGCCGAGTGGGCCGGTCGGCCGGGCACCGCCGGATCGGCACTAGGGTGTGGGCGTGACGCAGGTGCTGGTGGTCGTCTCGGGGCTGCTGTGGTTCGCCTTCGAGGTGCGGCAGAGTTTCCGGAGCCGGGGCGAGGCCGTCGCCGACGACCGGGGCAGCCGCCTGCTCGTCCAGCTCGCCGCCGTCGCGGGCGCGTTCGCGGCCGTCGGCGTGACGAGGAATACGCCGGGCCGCGTGCTCGCGACGATCCATCCCGCCGTGGCGTGGCTCGGCCTGATCGTGCTCTGGTGCGGAGCCGGTCTGCGCATCTGGTGCTTCCGTACGCTCGGCCGCTACTTCACCTTCACGGTGCTGACCACCGACACCCAACCGGTCATCGAGTCCGGCCCCTACCGGCTGCTGCGGCATCCGAGCTACGCGGCCACCCTCTTGGTACTCCTCGGCCTCGGCACCTTCTTCGCCAACGGCTGGGGACTGCTGACCCTGGCCGCCGTCGCGTTCGGCGGGCTCGCGTACCGGATCCACGTCGAGGAACGGGCCCTGGTCGCCGCGATGGGCGACCGCTATCGAACGTTCGCCGCGACCTGTAAACGCATCATTCCGTTCGTCTGGTGAGCGTCGTCAGTTCTTGCTGAGCCGCAGGGCCAGCGCGGGGCACATCGCGACCGCCTTCCGCGCGCCCGGTCGCAGCCACGGCGGCACCGCCGTATCCGGGAAGGCGGGGAAACCGTTGGCGTCCAACCGAATCAGCTCGGGCACCACGTGCGCACACAGGCCGTGGCCGTCGCAGCGGGTCCAGTCGACCGTCAGCCGGCCGCCGGTGGCGTCGTCGCCGGGAATCGGCAGGATGCCCTTGACCGGGTTCCCGCAGCCGTCGCCGTCGAGGTGAGCGGCCAGATCGTCGGCGAAGGTCTCCAACGCGGACACCGCGAACCGGGAAGTCCCGTCCGGATGGCTGCACGCGCCGCGGCCACGAACCGCGCCGGCCGCGAGGCGTACCGTGTCGCGGGCCGCCGCTCCGCCGCCGACCGTCAGCGACGTCAAGGCCCGCGCCACATCCGGCAGGCCCATCCGGCACGGTCCACATTGCCCGGCCGACTCCCCCGCCAGGTACTGCACGATCCGCGCCGCCTCGCCGAGCGCACAGGTGTCGGCGCTCAACGGCAGGATGATGCCCGCGCCCAGCACACCGCCGACCGCCGCCAGGCCCTCGCGGGAGACCTGCGCCGATCGCGCCGCCCGCGTGGTGATCCACTTTCCGTGGAATCCACCGACGAGTACGCCAGGACCAGCGCGTACGCCGCACAGGTCGAGCACGTCCGCGAGCGGCGTACCCAGCGGAACCTCGACGACGTACGGCGTGGCGACCGCACCGCCGACCGTCAGCAACACCGTCCCGGGTTCGGCTGCGGTGCCCAGACGGCTGTAACCGTCCGGCCCCAAGCGCGCCGCCATCGCCAGCTGGGCGTAGGTCTCCGCGTTGGACAGCAGGGTCGGCAGGCCGCGTACGCCGGAGTCGCTCGCCCGGGTCTTGCGGCCGGGCGGGATCGGCACCTCGCCGTTGATGCCCCGGACCAGCGCGCCACCCTCGCCGGAGATGAACCGGTGTGGCACGGCGACGACCTGGGTCGCCGCCGGCATGCTCCGCTCGGCGAGCGCGGCCAGCACCGACCGGCTGCTGACCCCGTCGTCGGCGACGCCGATCACGATCTCGGTCGCGCGCAAGGCGTACGCGGCCAGGGCGGCGCCGTCGAGGATCAGCTGCGGCGCTCTGGCGAGCAGCATCTTGTCCTTCCAGCTCGCCGGCTCCCCCTCGGTCGCGTTGACCACCACGACCGTGCCCGCCCCGGTACGCCGGGCGGACGCCACCACCGCCCGCAGCTTGCGGGCGAACGGGAACCCCGCTCCGCCCCGGCCCCGCAGCTCGATCAGTTCCGCCAGGTCGGCCAGGTTGTCCAGGGACAACGGCCGCAGAGCCCCGTGCACTTCGTTGTGCGTACGCAGGTCGAGGCGATGGAGCCGGTCGAGCCCGGCGGTCAGCCGTCGCGGGCCGATGACCGCGACCTCGGGCAGTGTCCTCATCGCAGATCCTCGCCGCGCAGCACGGCCCAGTACTCGTCGTCGGAGACCGTCTCGAAGGCCTTGCGCCGCCGAGGCGCGACCGGCGGAGCCACCCGCGGGGCGACTGGCGGGCTGATCGGCCGCTCTGTCGTGAGTGGAGCGACCTGGACCGGTTCGCGGACGGTACGCCGCTGGACCGGCGGTGGAATCTCGGCCGGGATGCGTGGCAGCGAGCCGGTGGTCTGCGCCTTGGGCGTGGTCCGCAGCCGGCGGCCCCACGTGACGCTGAGCCGGACCAGCAGCCCGGCCCCGACGAGCAGCACACAGACCACATAGCTCACGGTGACCCAGGTGGCCGCCGAGCGGCCGGAGGTCAGCCCGTGCACGATCGCCATCGGCCAGGCCAGGTACGCGCAACTGTGCACGACGCGCCACACCCACGGGTGCGCGAAGTCGGCGAAGCGACCCCGGACGGCACCCGTCCACGCGGCGACCGCCAGCCCGTAGCCGGACAGCGTCCCGAGCCCGATCACGGCGGTGTGCTTCGAGGCCAGGAAGGGCAGCACCACGTCGAGTACGCCCGCGTGCGCCTCCATCACCTTCACGACGACATGGCAGCCGAGGAAGACGACGGCGGCCGAGGCGGTCGACCGATGCGCCGCCTGCAGCAGTACGCGGTGGCGGACGAGCAGCACCAGGCGATCGGTCGCGGCCAGCCCGGCCATCACCGTGACGGACAGCGCCACCAGGCAGAAGACACCGGCGTAGAAGTCGAGGAACCGGTGACACAGGCCGAGGACGTGCTCACCCGGCGGCGTGAACGCGGCCGCCAGCAGCAGGACGACGGCCGCAGCCAGCGCCCTGCGGCCCGACGGCCGGCCGGGCCGACTGCGAAGTGCGTTCGCCATTGCACCCAGTCCCGTGGTGTGTGACGGGCAATCCCTCGATCATTTGTCTTGTGCGGCACCGTCGTACGGTCCGCCCGTGCCCCAGACGGACGATCCTGGTAGGTCGTCCGGATGACTTTCTATCCCCGTTGGGAGGAGAACTCAAGAGCGCCCGTGTCGCCGATTCGTCACGCAGCGTCCACACGCGCGCCCCGGGCCAGCGTGATCTGGCTCGGCGGGGTAAATTGTCGACCCCTTGGCACCGCGATAAGGAGCGCAATCACCATGCATTCCACCCTTTCCGACGTCCTGCTCGCCGACGGTGCGCGCGAGCGCGTCGCGGCCGACTGCCAGGCGCTCGTCGAGCAAGAGCTGGCCGCCAAGTCGGGGGTCTCCGCCGGCGCGCTCAAGGTCGCCTACAAGGTGGTGACGACCGTCGCGCCCGGCTACTACCGCACCACGGTCGAGAAACTGGTGCCCAAGCTGATGCAGCAGCTTCAGCCGTTCTGGACCGACTTCCACGCCGCCGGTGGCGGATCCTTCGGCGACTACCTGGCCAAGCGAGGTGACGAAGTGTCGGAGGCGCTGCTGGCGGTCACCGACGACCTCGCCGGAGGTTCCCCGCGCGGCGCGGTCGTCAAGGCGTACAAGGCGGTTCGCTCGAGTGCGGGCAAGCACATCGAGGCAGCCCTCCCGGCGGTCGGGGCACTCGTCGAGAAGTACGCGGGCTGACGTTCACGTCCGGGCGGCGCGCTTCCCCTTTCCGCGCCGCCCGAACGCCGTCCGTTACGCGGTCCGGGCCAGGAACGCCTTCACCCGGTCGAACGCGTCCGCCGCGGCCTCCTCGTGCCCGGCGTCACCGAAGTGGTCGTGCTCGAAGAAGCCGTGCGGCTGCCCGGGATACACCACGATCTCGTGATCCTTGCCGGCCTCCGCGAGCGCCTTCTCGAACGCGGCCGCGACCGTCGGCGGCACAGGCTTGTCCTCCCCGCCGAACAGGCCCAGCACCGGAACGCGTACGCCGGCCACGAAGTCGTCCGGCAGCGCCGGATCGTGCCCGATCGCCCCGTGCCACGGGCAGAACGCGATCGCACCCGTCAGCCCGAGATCCTCGGTCGCCGCCTGCAGTGCCTCGGCGCCGCCGAAGCAGAACCCCAAGGTGTACGCCGGACCGTCCCCACCGAGATGGGCCAGCGCCGCGCGTACGTCGTCGATGATGTCGGCCCGCCGAAGCTGGTCGACGTGCGGATCGTTGTCGAAGTCCTCGCCGCGTGGCCCGGTCCCGGCCGTACGCCCGAAGTAGTCCACGGCGATGACGACCGCCCCGGTCTCGGCGAACCGGCGAGCGAGGTCGCCGACCGCGGGACGCAGGCCGCCGACGTCCGGCAGCAAGACGATCCGGGCGCCGGTGGGGTTGGCCGGCTTCGCCACGTAAGCCCCGAAAGTGCTGCCGTCGGCGCTCGTCAGGACGATCTCGTCGAGCGGCGGGACGGCAGGAGATTCCTCATAACACACGCGCCATGTCTAGCGCGGTTCTTGATCGCGGCCAACGGCATTTCGCAGCAACGTCG
>JABFYB010000122.1 GCA_013361475.1 Hamadaea sp. | reverse complement strand
GCAAGACAACCGGCAGGACACCGGAGGACGCCGTGCAGGAGCCGTCAGCCTTGGAGGTGGTGGTCCGCCTCGGGTCGGAGGCGATCATCCGGACCGACACCGAGGAGAGCGGCCCGCCGATGCTGTGGATCCGCTCCGGCCTGATGGAGATCATGCTCACCCCGTTCGCCGCCAGCGAGGGCGGCGACCTGACGAAGTCGGACCTGGAACTGGCCTCCGACCTGGTCGTGGCGGTGGTCGCGTACCGGGACGCCATCTTCGACCATCTGGCCCGATCGGGCGCGGTCCAGAAGCCGGCGATCCGCCGGATGCGGCGTACGCGCGGCCACCCCAATCCGGAGGCCTGACGCGTCACCCGTTGGCCCGATCACGCGGCACGTGCGGGTGATCTCCCCCGGCCGCCCCCTCTCCAAAGCCGGGACGGCGTCGTTGGCCTCGCGGGACGGAACCGGCCGTCCGTCGCGTCTGGAGGAGGTTGACGATGCCGGCCTAATGCTGACCCGCCCGGGCGCCCCACGGACAGGGCGCCCGGCTCTCCCGTCAGGCGGGCACGGCTCCGTCAGACGGGCACGGCTCCGTCAGGCGGGCACGGCTCCGTCAGGCGGGCACAGCTCTCCCATCAGGCGGAACAGCTCTCCGTCAGGCGGGCACGGTGCGGAAGTGAGTGGTCAGGCGGCCGTCGTCGTCGAGCACATGGAACGACACCCCGGGCGGCTCGGCCAGATCCACGGCGTTCGCCCAGGTCAGCTCCTCCGCTACGAGCCACGGCGGCCGGATGGCCGAGACGACCCCCGGAGCGAGCAACAGCGGCCGGCCGCCGAAGGTCGAGGCCACCGCCGAGTGGGCGTGACCGGCGAGGACGGCGACGACACCCGTCGAACGCCGGATCAGTTCCTCGAACTCGGCCGGCTCGCCGAGCATGATCGGGTCCATCAGCGGATGCCGCAGCTCGATCGGCGGATGGTGCAACGCCACGAAGACCGGCCCGTCGGCGCTTGCGAGCACCTCACGCAGCCAGGCCAGGGTCTCCGGCGCGAGCCGCCCGTCGTGGCGGCCCGGAATGCTGGAGTCGCACAGCGCGAACAGAACCCGGCCGACGCGCACGACCCGGTTGATCGGCTGGTCGCCCGTCCCGTCGCCGCCCAGCACCTTGCGGTACGCCGTGCGTACGTCGTGGTTGCCGGGCAGGAGGAGCACGGGCACGTCGGCGACGAGGTCGGCCCGCGCCTCCTCGTACTCCGCGACCGCACCGTGATCGGCGATGTCCCCGCTGATCAGAATGGCGTCGAGCGGCATGCCGCGAAGCCAGGACATCGTCCGCCGAGCCCGGGACCGAGCGCGCTCACCGCCGTCGAAATGGGTGTCGCTGACGTGGGCGAAGATCATGACCCTCACCATTCACCACGCGGACGCGCCGGGCAAGCGCCGACCGGCTCGCCCGCCGGCGTGGATCTCGTCCGTCATTCGCCCGCTGAACCGCCCGCACGCCGATAGGCTGGCCCAGGGTGATCTGATGACCTTGCTCGAGCCACAGAACGTGCTGGCGCCACCGGCGAAGGCGGCGATCTTCCTCGTCGTCACGGTGCGGCCCGGCGCCGAGGACGAAGTACGCGACCTGCTGGCCGACATCGCCGGGCTGACCCGTGCGGTGGGCTTTCGCGTACCGGAGGACGGGCTGAGCTGCGTCGCCGGGATCGGCTCGGCCTTCTGGGACCGGGCCTACGGGGTGACGCCGCCGATCGGGCTGCACCCGTTCCCGACCTTGACCGGCAGTGTCCACACCGCCGTCTCGACCCCGGGCGACCTGCTGTTCCACCTGCGGGCCAAACGCCTCGACCTGTGCTTCGAACTGGCTCGCCAGATCATGGCCCGCCTGACCGGGTACGCCGACGTCGTGGACGAGGTCCACGGATTCCGCTACTTCGACGAGCGGGACCTGCTGGGTTTCGTCGACGGGACCGAGAACCCCGTCGGGTCGGCCGCGGTCGCCGCCGTCACCGTCGGCGACGAGGACCCCGAGTACGCCGGCGGCAGCTACGTCGTCGTCCAGAAGTACCTGCACGACCTGGCGACCTGGGATCGGCTGCCGGTCGAGGAGCAGGAACGGGTGATCGGCCGCCGCAAGCTCAGCGACATCGAACTGCCGGACGCGGTGAAGCCGGCCAACTCGCACGTGGCACTGACCACGATCACCGACGCCGACGGCACCGAGCGGCAGATCGTCCGGGACAACATGCCGTTCGGCTCGATCGGCAAGGGCGAGTTCGGCACCTACTTCATCGGCTACGCCGCCACCCCGGACGTGATCGAGCAGATGCTGCGCAACATGTTCATCGGCGACCCGCCCGGCAACCACGACCGGATCCTCGACTTCTCCACCGCGGTCACCGGCAACCTCTTCTTCGTGCCCACCGCGGAGTTCCTCGAAGACCCGCCGGCCCGCCTCGCCCTGCGGACGACGATCGGCGAACCCGCCGAGCCGAGCCCGGCCGACGGGTCGCTGACGATCGGGAGCCTGAAAGGGAGCGGACAGTCATGAACAACCTGCACCGGGAACTCGCCCCGATCTCCGAGGTCGCCTGGGCCGAGATCGAGGCCGAAGCCCGCCGCACGTTCACCCGCAACGTCGGCGGCCGCAGAGTGGTGGACGTGGTCGGGCCGTCCGGCGTCACGCTGTCCGCCGTCGGCACCGGTCATCTGCGGGATCTCGACGCTCAGCTCGAGGGCGTGATCGTCCGGCAGCGGCTGGCGCAGCCGGTCGTCGAGCTGCGCGTCCCGTTCACGGTGACCCGGCAGGCGGTCGACGACGTCGAACGCGGCGCGAAGGACTCCGACTGGCAACCGGTGAAGGACGCGGCCAAGCGGATCGGATTCGCCGAGGACCGCACCATCTTCGAGGGCTCCCCGGCCGCCGGGATCGTCGGCATCGGACCGTTCAGCTCAAACGCGCCGCTGGAGATGCCCGCCGAGATCCGGGAGTTCCCCGACACCGTGGCCCGGGCGATGAGCGCCCTGCGGCTGGCCGGCGTCGCCGGTCCGTACAGCCTGCTGTTGTCGGCCGACGCGTACACGGCGGTCGCCGAGACGACCGATCACGGCTACCCCATCCACCAGCACCTCGCCCGGCTGCTCAAGGACGGCGAGATCATCTGGGCGCCCGCGCTGTCCGGCGCGTTGCTCGTCTCGACCCGGGGCGGCGACTACGAACTGCACCTCGGCCAGGACCTGTCCATCGGATACCTGGCCCACGACGCCAACGTCGTCGAGCTGTACCTCCAGGAGTCGCTGACGTTCCTGGCGCTCACCGCCGAGGCGAGCGTCTCCGTCCACTAGCGACGCTTGTCCCGGACGGCCACGGCCGCGACGACGACCGCGGCCAGCCCGGCCAGCACGATCGGCGGCAGATGCGGCGCGACCGGCATCACCGCGAGCAGCGCGGCACACGCGATCAACCGCCCACGGGACAGCTTGCGCGACAACGCCCACTTGTAGAGCGCGTGCCCGGCGAGGAACAGCGCCGCGCCGCCGAGGACCGTCGCGATCGCCGGCCAGCTGGAATGCCCCAGCGGATGCGCGATGACCAGCTCGTCGCCGACCGCGCTGACGATGACACCCGCCACGATCGGCAGGTGGAAGTAGGTGAAGGCGTTGCGGCCCAACGCACCCGGATCGGTCGAGTGCGCGATGACGTCGCTGCCGAGTTCGGCGTTGCGATCGAAGTAGACCCACCAGAACGCGACCGCGCCGAGGAACGCCGTGACCAGGGCCAGCAGCCGATCCCAGGTGAACGGCAGCGAGCTGAAGGTCGCCCCGGTCACGAGAATCGACTCGCCCAGCGCGATGATCAGGAAGAGCTGGCAGCGCTCGGCGAAATGCGTACCGGAGATGTCCCACTCGGCGGTCCGCGACCGGCCGAGGATCGGCGTCGGGAACAGCGACGGCGGTCCCGCGAGATCCAGGACGATCGCGGCCAGCCAGAAGGCGTACCGGGCGGTGCCGTGGGCGAAGCCGCCCGCGATCCACGCCGACGCGGCCAACGCGTTCCAGAAGAGGATGCGCAGGAAGTTGGCGTACTGCACCGGCATTCCGCGGAAGAAGAACACCGCCGCGCCGGTGCGGCCGACCTGGATCACGGCGTACGCGACGGCGAAGGCCAGCCCCCGATCCGCACCGTGATCGCCGAACGCGTACGGCAGCATCGCGGCCATGACCAGTCCGGCCAGCATCACCGCGAACAGCACTACGCGTACCTGGCGGTGGTCGGGGTGGAAGAAGTTCGTGAACCACGTCGTGTACTGCCAGGCCCACCAGACCGCCACGAGCAGCATCGCCGTCTGCAGGGCGCCGGTCCAGCTCAAGTTGCTCAGCAGCAGATGCGACAGCTGCGTCACGGCGAAGACGTAGACCAGGTCGAAGAAGAGCTCGGTGAAGGTCACCCGGTCCTGTTCGCGCGTGCGTTCCCGCAGCGGCGTCGCGTTGCTCGTCACCCGGCAAGTATGCCGGTGCCGTCGATCATCCCCCGGTGTCAGGCCGGGAGGGCGACGGGCTCAGGCCAGGGTGTAGAAGCGGAAGAACGGGTGCTCGATCGGCGCGACCTCGACCTCGCCGAAGCCCGCCCCGGTGGCCAGCTCGCGCAGCCGGTCGGGGCGCATCACCGTCCCGACGGGGTCCATGTCGGCCTCGTCGCGCCCCTGCGGCAGGCACCACAACGGACTGATGTTGGCGAAGAACCGCTGCACCGGATCTTCGGTCGGGGCGACCAGCACGTCGTCGGCCGCCTCGTCCATCACGACGACGACGCCGTCCGGGGTGGCCGCCCGGACCGTGGTCAGCACGCGGTCGGGGTAGCCGAAGTCGTGCAGGCACTCGAAGAGGAACGCGACGTCGTACCGCCCGTCCACCGGCTGCGCCAGATCCCGCAGCCGGAACGTGACGCGGTCGGCCACACCGGCCTCGGCGGCCGCCTTGGTCGCCGCGTCGATCGAGGTCGGGTCGGCGTCGAATCCGGTCACCGAGATGTGCGGGTACGCCTTCGCCAGTTCGATCGACGACCAACCGCTCCCGCAGCCGAAGTCGGCGACCGCCGCCGGACTGGACCGGTCGGCGAGCCGCTCGGCGACCCGGGGCAACGCCGGAAGCCAGGTCGCGACGAGTTCGTTGACGAACGCCGGTCGGTTGAGCGCCGCCTGCGCTCCGATCGCGTCCGGGCCGTACTCGGCGTATGCGACGCCCGCGCCGGCGGGGAACGCCTCGACCAAGCGCGACATCATCCGCCCGACGGTCACGGCGGCCTGCGACAGCGGTGCGACATAGGCCGGCGACGTTTCGTCCACGAGCACCTCGCGGCCGCCTTCGACCAGGGTGAACTCCGCCGTCGCCAGATCCGGCCCCGACGCGGTGACCAGGCCGCTGACCGCCTGAGCCTGCAGCCATTCGCGTACGTTGCGCTCGTCGGCGCCCACGAGAGCGGCCAGTCCAGCACTGGTCTGCGGACCGTTGTTCGCCAACGCCCGATAGAGGCCGAGCTTGTGCCCGAGGTAGACGTTGCAGATCTCGGTCGCCCCCAGCGCCGCGAGGAAGATCTTGCCCGACAGTTCCTCGATCGCCTGTTCGCTTGCGGCCATCGTGCTCACCTCGCAGATCGCGGACGCACGTGCTCACCATCAGCACTTCGCTTCAGCGTAGTCCCGCTGGTGGCGGGCAGGGGCAGGATGCGGGCGCGACCGTCACCGGCGGGTGGATTTCTGTGCCACGTTCCACGCGTTCTGCGCGATCCAGGCCTACGCTCAGCTCGTGGTCGCCCTGTGGCACACCTATGCGCTCCATGTCTTCGAGGTGCGCGCGGCGGACCGCGTACCGGTTCCCGCGCAGCGCCGGGCGCCGGAGCCGGCCGTCCCCGGACCGGACGATCTCCGGACCCGGCTGCCCGATCAGGCCCGTGACCGGCTGGCGCACCTGCCCGCGTCGACCGCGTTCGTCGCCTGGACGATGGCCCGGGACGGCCACTCGCCCGGCTGGCTGACTCGCCACCTCGACATCTCGCCCGGCGACGCGGTCGCGGTCTGCGAACTGGCCGCCGCCGAACCACACTGACGCGAGTGTCGCGACGCTCGCCCTGCGGAGATCAGCCGGACAATCAGGACCGATGGAACTCACCCTGGTCGCGGTCGCGGGGATCGTCAGCATCGTCGTGGTGGCGGCGCTGTCTCGCCGGATCGGCGTCGCCGCGCCGCTCAGCCAGGTCGTCGTCGGCACGGCGCTGAGCTTCCTGCCGGGCGTGCCGCACATCGTGATCGAGCCGGATTTGGTGCTCGCCGGGGTCCTGCCGCCCCTGTTGTACGCCGCCGCCGTGCGCATGCCCGCCCACGACTTCCGGCGTGACTTCAAGGCGATCGCCGGACTGGCCGTCGTCCTCGTCGTGCTGACCACGCTGGGCGCCGGCCTCCTGTTCAACTCGCTGCTGCCGGGGCTGGGACTCGCGTACGCCTTCGCCCTCGGCGCGATCATCAGCCCGACCGACGCGGTGGCGGCGACCTCCGTGGGCCGGCGACTCGGGCTGCCCTCCCGGCTGCTGACCATCCTCGAAGGCGAGGGCCTGGTCAACGACGCGTCCTCGCTGGTGCTGCTGAGCTCGGCGATCGCGGCGACGACCGCCACGGTCAGCCTCTGGACGATCGGCGGCGACTTCCTGTACGCCGTCGTCGCGGCCACCGTCGTCGGGATCCTGATCGGCCAGCTCAACGTACGCGTCCGCGCGTGGCTGAAGGACTCGGTCCTCAACACGGCGATCTCCTTCGTGCTGCCCTTCGTCGCGTACGTGCCGGCGGAGGCGATCCACGCCTCGGGCGTCCTGGCCGTCGTCGTGACCGGCGTGATCACCGGTCACCAGAGCCCTCGCTACCTGCGGGCGGCCGACCGGGTGACCGAGGCGATCAACTGGAGCACGGTGTCGTTCCTCCTGGAGAGCGGCCTGTTCCTCCTCATGGGCCTGCAACTGAAGGCGGTCCTCGACGACGCGCACGCCTCCGGTCCCAGCATCGCGACGGCCGTCGGCATCGGCCTGCTCGCCTCCGTGCTCGCGATCGGCGCTCGCATGGTCTACGTCGCACCCCTGGTCGCCGGGCAGCGCCGGGACGCCGGCCGAGCCGAGGCCGCCCAGCCGCGGATCGACGCCGTGCAGGCCAAGCTCGACGAGATGATCCAGAACGACGAGCTGTCCGAGCAGCAGAAGAAGCGGTTCACGGTCCGGTTCACCCAGCGCAAGAGCGACCTGCGGTTCGCGGTGGCGGAGAAGTTCGGCTGGCGGGGCGGCGTGGTGCTCGCCTGGTCGGGGATGCGCGGCGCGGTCACCGTCGCCGCCGCGCAGACCCTCCCGGCGAGTACGCCCTACCGACCGCAACTCCAGCTCATCGCCTTCGTCGTCGCGATCACGACGCTGCTGCTCCAAGGGCTCACCTTGCCCTGGGTGATCCGCAAGGCGCGGGTGCCGGGCGACGACCGGGCGGCCGACCGGGAGGAGTTCGGCGATCTGCTGACCCAGCTGTCGGTGGCGGCGCTGGCCCACGTCGACGACCCCGAGCTGCGGATGCCGGACGGCACCGAGTACTCCCCCGAGATCCTCGACCGCGCCCGCGAGGAACTCGCCGTACGCCAGACCCGCCCGGCGACAGCGGCCACGGCTTCCCGGACCGGACTCCGGGAGCAGTATGTGCAGCTGCGGACCGAGATCCTCCAGGCCGAGCGCCGGGAGCTGCTGACCGCCCGCACGCTGGGCACCTACAGCTCCCGGGTGCTGACCCGAGCCCAGGACGCCTTGGACACCGAGGAGGCCCGGGTCTCCCGGTTCGTCGAGGAGAGCTGACCGCTTCTCAGTACGCGGCGTCTCAGTACGCGGCCCAGGCCGCGAACGCCGCCCGGACATCGTCCGGCGAGGCGGCCACGGCGTCGGCGTCGGGGACGGCCGCCGTCACCTTCGGCAGGTGCACGATCGCGTCGTACGCCGTCGTCGGGTCGATGTCCTCGTAGAACGCGCCGAACCGTTGCCGCGTCACTCCACGGATCGCCGCCTCCTCCTCGGTGGACATGCGCCGCAGGTCGACGGCGTACGGGAGGTCGGCGCGCGCGTCCAGCACGGCGTCGAGGCTGCCCGCCTCGGGCGGAGCCTGCTCGACGAAGAGCCGGCCGGCGTAGAAGTCCGGCGCCGTGTTCAGCGTCTCGCCCGTCCCCGTGGTCGTGGCGATCACCCGATAGTCGTCGCCGAGCCGGTCGGCCAACTGGAGCCCGAGCGAGGTCGTCGGCGGCAGCCCCGGCATCGTCATGGGCCAGCGCTGCACGTGTCCATTGTGGGCCGCCAACACCACCCGGTCCTCGCGCCCGAGAATCCACTCGACCGTGTCCGCCTGCGCGGCCTCGCGGGCGTACATCACCGACTGCTGGTCGCCCCGGACCAAGGCCCGGGCCGCGCTGTCGATCGCGGCCGTGAGGCGCATCGTCCGGAGCACCCGCTCGTACGCGTCGACGCCGGTGCGTTCGCCGTAGACGAGTCGGCGGCCCACCAATCGGGCCTCCAGATCGGCCAACCCCGCCGTCATCGCGTCCCTCGTCTCCGCCGAGAGGCCGAGCAGCGCACCGACAGCCTGCTGCATCGAGAACGGCGACGCGGCGCCGAAGGCAGCGGCCGTCTGCCGGAGCCGCGGATCGACCTGGAACTCGGGATCCGCCACGGCCAAGTACGCGAGCACGGCGTCCAGTCCCGGCACCAGGGAGGCGTTGGAGCCGCCGAGGTCGAAGCCGTAGAAGCCGACCGGCCGGTCCGTGGTCGCGTTGTGGTGCCGCATCCACTCGAGCTGCGCCCGCATCGGTTGCCACAAACCCATGAGCGAGGTCGTCCCGGTCGCCAGGATGGTGCCGGCGTCGCCTTCGCCGCCGCGTACCCAGTCGTCGACGCGCCACCCTTCGGGAAAGCCCGACTCCATCGCGTACGCCGTGAAGCCGTGGCGCTCCACGAGGTAGCGCAGCACCCGGTGCCGTAGCTCGTAGGACTCGCCGTTGTAGTGCGCGCTCTCCCCGATGGCCACGACCCGGGCGGAGCCGACGACGTCGTCGAGCCAGGACAGCTCCTCCAAAGTCTTCACGCAGACCCTCCCCCTCAACCATTCTTAATTTTGCTAAAGGTAGCAGATATGAGATCGTTGTGCCATGGACACCCTGGATCTGCTGCTGCACCCGGTACGCCTGCGCTTGGTGTACGCGCTGTCCGGTGACCGCGTACGCACGACCGCCGAACTGTGCGAGAGCGTGCCGGACGTGCCGAAGGCGTCGGTCTACCGGCACGTGGCGCTGCTGATCGAGGGCGGTGTCGTCGAGGTCGCCGACGAGCAACGCGTCCGCGGCGCGGTCGAGCGCTACTACCGCCTGCGCCGGGATCGCCCGACGCTCAGCGCCGACAGCGGGAGGTCCATGACGCTGGAGGATCACCGGCAGGGCTTCGCCGCCTCCATGGCGGCCGTCCACGCGGAGTTCAACGCCTACCTCGACCGCCCGGGGGCCGACCCGTACGCCGACCGCGTCGGCTATCGGCAGGGGATCTTCTGGCTCACCGACGAGGAGTTCACCGCACTGGCCGACCAGCTGCAGAACTTCATCGCCCCGTTGGCCCGCAACGAACCGGGACCCGGTCGGCACCCTCGCCTGGTCGGTCTCGTCCAGTTCCCCACGGCCGAGCCGACTGACGGCCCGACCGGCACGGCGTGATAGGTTCTGCCGGGCTGAGATGCTCAGTTTCCTTTGGGAACGCACGCCTCGCCTCGTGACCGACAACGCGGTCGACCACGTCTGCCATCCGCTGCCAGCCGCTGCCAGGAGGAGACGAATGCCCACGATCAGCACCGTCCACGCCCGCGAGATCCTCGACAGCCGTGGCAATCCCACCGTCGAGGTCGACGTCCGGCTCGACGACGGCTCGTTCGGCCGCGCCGCGGTCCCCTCCGGCGCCTCCACCGGTACGCGGGAAGCCGTCGAACTGCGCGACGGCGACGCCGACCGGTTCCACGGCAAGGGCGTACGCCGGGCCGTGGACGCCGTCAACGGCGAGATCCTGGCCGCCGTCCAGGGCTTGGACGCGCTCGACCAGGCCGGGCTGGACCGGACGCTGATCGAGCTGGACGGCACCTCGACGAAGTCCCGGCTCGGCGCGAACGCCACCCTCGGCGTCTCCCTCGCCGTCGTCAAGGCCGCCGCGGCGAGTGCCGGACTTCCCCTGTACCGCCACCTCGACGCCGGCTCGGCGCTGCTTCCGTTGCCGCTGATGAACATCGTCAACGGCGGCGCGCACGCCGACAACCCGCTCGACTTCCAGGAGTTCATGATCGCCCCCGTCGGCGCGAAGTCCTTCTTCGACGCCGTCCGCATGGGCTCGGAGGTCTTCCACACCCTGCGCGGTGCGCTGAAGAAGGCGGGGCAGAACACCAATGTGGGCGACGAAGGTGGCTTCGCCCCCGATCTGCGGACGGCGGAAGAGGCGCTGACCTTCGTCACTCAGGCCATCGCCGACACCGGGTACAAGCCCGGCGTCGACATCTCGATCGCCCTCGACCCGGCCGCCTCCGAGTTCTTCCGGGACGGCGTCTACGCGTACGCCGGCGAGCAGCGCACCCGGACCGTCGAGGAGCACGTCGCGTACCTCGTCGAACTGGCGAGCGCCTTCCCGATCATGTCTATTGAGGACGGTGTGGCGCAGGACGACTTCGCGGGCTGGACCCAGCTAACCCGGACGCTCGGCGACCGGTGCCAGCTCGTCGGCGACGACGTCTTCTGCACGAACCCCTCGCTGCTGCGCCAGGGCATCGCCGACGGCATCGCCAACGCGGTCCTCGTGAAGGTGAACCAGATCGGCACACTCACCGAGACGGTGTCGACCGTACGCATCGCCCAGGACGCTGGCTACGGCGTCGTGATGTCACACCGCTCCGGTGAGACCGAGGACACCACGATCGCCGACCTCGCAGTCGGCCTCGCCTGTGGGCAGATCAAGACGGGATCCTTGTCGCGCAGCGACCGCACGAGCAAGTTCAACCAGCTCATCCGGATCGAGGAGGAGCTGGGCGAGGCCGCCCGGTACGCCCGCCGCTGACCCGGTGACGTAATGATCACACTGGATACCAATGTGGATGGACGTCCGCAGCGGCTACCCTGAACCATGCCTCGCCGCCTGCGGATCGCAACGGTACAGAGCCCGATCACCATCAATCCAGCCGCCAACGGCGCAACTCTGCGAGACCTGATGCGCCGCGCGTACGACGAGGGCGCCCGCCTCGTGCACATGCCCGAGGGGGCGGTCAGCGGCCACACCGGCGGGGACGTCGACTGGAAGCCGCTCGGGGACGAACTGGCCGAGATCGCCGACCTCGCGGCCGGGTTGGGCATCTGGGTGGTGGCCGGTTCGCACCACCGGCTCACCCCGCCGAACCGGCCGCACAGCAGCCTCTACGTCATCTCCGACCAGGGCGTCCTCGTAGATCGGTACGACAAGCGCTACCTGCCCGACGGGGAGCTCGACGAGCTCTTCACGCCCGGCCGGGATCCGGTGACGTTCACGGTCGACGGCTTCACCTTCGGCCTGCTGCTGTGCGTCGAGGTCAACGTCCCCGAACTGTGGGCCGCGTACGCCGAAGCCGGGGTCGACTGCATCCTGTTCTCCTCATACGCCGAGGATCCGATGTTCGAGCTGGCCGCCCGCGACCGGGCCGCCACGACCATGGCCTGGGTGTCGGTCTCGGTGCCGGCCCGGGTCAGCCACGCGATGCCGGCCGGGGTCATCGGCCCGCACGGCGACTGGCTGGCGACGGGCAACCGGTCCGGCCTGTCCGACCTCGTCCTGGTCGACCTCGACGACAGCGTGCTGCCTACTCGAAGCTGACC
>JABFYB010000345.1 GCA_013361475.1 Hamadaea sp. | reverse complement strand
ACCGGACCTGCGTCTAGCCCCGCCGATCCGCCACGCCGGTCAAGTGCCCAGGCCGGCCTGCCGCGCCTTGACGATCGCCTCGGCTCGACGATCCGGCCCAGTGTCCACTGAGGTATGCTCCCGCGCGGCAGGCTGTAGCGCAGAGGTCGTCGCGCCACTTCGCGAAATTGGAGGACGCCGGTTCGAATCCGGCCGGTCTGCCACCTCAAGTCCGGAAAGGGTGGGCTCGGCCGTGATCGCGTCCCTGCGTGACGATCTGCCGCAGTGGCGCCGCATCCGGTCGCTCACGGTGTCGCCGGAGCTCATCTCGGCGGCGACGGCGGCCCGGGAGGCCGGCGACTGGCGGGCGGCCGCGGCGGCGGCCCGGATCGATGTCGACATCGACCTCGACGCCGTACGCCAGAAGTTCGGCGCGGAGGCGTCGGCCGCGTTGGAAGCCGATCTGAGTCATCTCGCGCCGGACCTGCTGTGGTGGCATCTGCCCCGGCACCGGGCCGGGATGACGACCGTGCTGGCCCGGCAGACCCTCGTTCTCCCGCCGGAGGAGAACGCGACCCAGGGACCGCACCTTCGGGTGTCGACGCCGCTGGCTCCGTTCGGCCCGCAGCGGCTGAGGTTGTCCGTGGGGTCCTTCGAGGATCTGGAGTTCGAGCGCTGGGTCGTGATGCCCCGCTACACCTGGGACGTCCGTCGCAGCGGTGAGCTGACCGCCGCGTGGGGGGTCGGCGACCCGGCGACCCCGGAGATCTACCGGCTGCTCGCGGCGGGGGCGTACGCCGAAGCGTGGCAACACTGTGGGATCGCGATCGAGTCGGACGAGGGGTTGCAGCCGCGTCCGACGCTGCCCACGTGTCCGATCGGGGTGGCCCGCGAGGTGCTGGACGTCGCCCGCGCGTTCGGCGTGGAGAAGGTCGGCGCGCTGCACTCCTCCCCGCTGATGTTCACCGTCGACGACGACACCATCACGGGCGCGGCGGCGGAGTTCTACGACCTCTACGAGGTGCCGAGCGTGGTCGTGCAGCCGGTCCCGGCCGATCTCGCCCTGCTCGACGCCGGGCTGCTGACACCGGAGGACCTTCACCCTCTGGTACGCGCAGCGCTGCCGAATCTCGCCACCCCCTCGAATGTGACGACCGCCCCTTCGAATGTGGTGACCGCGGCTCGCGTCGGCGAGCCCGATCCGGTACGCGTCCGCTGCCGGGGCGCGTGGCACCTCGTCTCCGTCGAAAGTGGAGCGTTGCGGCTGCACGACCACTCCGACGAGGAGGTGCAGCGCGAATCGGTGCTGCGATCGCTCGGCGGCGCGTCGGCCGGGTGCTTCGCGGTACGCCAGACGTGGCTGACCGGCGCGGGCCGCCTGCCGAAGGCGCTGGCCCGGCAGGCCAGGGCGGTACGCGAACGCGCACTCGCCGGTGACACCGACTGGCTCATCGGCGGGCTGCGTACGGGGGCGATCGATCCACTGATGCGTGACCCGGCCGGCTGGTCCCTGCTGCACCTGGCGATGTTGGTCGACCACGACCGGCTGCTGCCGCTGCTCGACGCCGCCGGGCTGCCGGTCGACGTGCAGGACCGCACCGGGCGTACGCCGCTCTACCTGGCCATCATGGGCGGCGCACGCCGGGAGTTCATTCAGGCGCTGCTCGATCGCGGGGCCGACCCGTCGATCGAGACGGTCCACGGCGCGGATTCCTACACGGCGACGTGGCGGGGCAGCGGCTGGGTCCGCGACATGCTCCCCAAGCAGGGCCGTGGCTGATCTACACTTTCGCGCGAGGCGGGGCCGTAGCGCAGAAGTCGTCGCGCACCACTGCTCATGGTGAAGACGCCGGTGCGAATCCGGCCGGTCCCGTCTCCCACTGAGCGGGCCGCCCACGAAAGCGAAGGGGTTCGTGCATGGAAGCCGAAGGCACACCGACGCCGGTGCGCTGCCCGGTCATCACCGACCCGACTCGGCAGCTGGCCGACCCCGGCGACTTCGTCGCGCTGCTCGACCGGCTGGGCCGGCCGTCCGGGGCGACCGCGGTCGAGGTGTTCCCGCGCGGGACGATCCAGCCCGACGGTCGCCTCGACCTGTGCAAGCAAGGCGTCGGACCAGTGCTGACCGCACGGCTCGCGGAGGCGGCCGCCGGATCCGGGGTCGTCCGTCATCTCCTGCTGGGGACCAACAATCTCGGCGCGCAGGGGGCTCAGGCGGTCGCCGACGCCCTGCGACCCGGCCATCATCTGCGCACGTTGTATTTGGGCTGCAACCGGATCGACGCCGACGCGGTCGCACCACTGGCCGATCGGCTCGCCACCGACGACACCGTGCGGGCGCTGTGGCTCAAACGCAATCCGATCGGGGACGAGGGCGTCGCCCGCATCTGCTCGGCGCTGGCGGTCAACACGACACTGCGTACGCTGGACCTGGTCAACGTGGGCCTGAGCGTCGACGGGCTGCGGCACCTGACGGCGACGCTCGTCCAGCGGCCCGTCAAGCTGGATCGGCTGTTCCTGGGCGGCAACGGGCTGACGGCCGACGCCGCGCCGCTGCTGGCCGCTCTCGTCCGCGACGCCGGGATCCACGAGCTGTATCTCGCCTGCAACCACCTCGGCGACGCCGGAGCGCGGACCATCGCGGAGGCAGCCGACGGTCTCCCGATGACGATGGGCTTGGGCGGCAACGGACTCACCCCCGCCGGTGCTGCGGCGCTCGCCGGGCACCTGAGCGCTTGGCGGGTGCTGGATCTGGGCCGGCCACCGTCCGAACGCGCCCTGCTCGCGGTGCCGAACGAGGTCGGCGACGCCGGTGCGGCCGCCCTGGCGGAGGCGTTGCCCACCGCCACCCTGCGGCGGCTCGACCTGCGGCGTACCGGGATCGGCGGGCGCGGAGCGCGGCTGCTGGTCGCGGCGGCCGAGAACCATCCGACCCTCGCGTACCTCGGGCTGCGCGGTGGTGTCCCGCGGCGCATGCGGCGCCAGATCGCCGCGGAGCTTCCGGGCCGCGACACGATCGAGATTCCCGAGGATGTACGCGCGATTGCGAGCGTGTACCGGTGACCGATGTGCTCGGCGCGGCCGACGCGCTGCTCGACGCGGTACGCGCCTGGCGTACGGAGCCGGTGCGCGATCCGAAGGTGGAGGCGCTCGCCCTGGCGGTGACGGCGAATCTGCCGGTGTTGCTGTGGGGCGAGCCGGGCATCGGCAAGTCCGCGACACTGCGGCATCTGGCGGACAGCCTGGGTACGCCACTGGAGACGGTCATCGCCAGCGTCCATGAGCCGAGCGACTTCGCCGGGCTCCCGATCGTCGGCGACGATCCGGCGACCACCGGGGTGCCGATGGCGCCACCCGATTGGGCGGTACGCGTCGCCCGGCGCGGCGGCGGCCTGGTGTTCTTCGACGAGTTGTCGTCGGCGCCGCCCGCGGTGCAGGCCGCTCTGCTGCGCGTGGTGCTGGAACGCCACGTCGGCAGTCTCGAGCTGCCCGCCGCGACCCGCATCGTCGCCGCGGCGAATCCACCGGCCAGCGCCGCCGACGGCTGGCATCTGAGCCCGCCGCTGGCGAACCGGTTCGTCCATCTTCAGTGGACACATGACGCCGCGGTCGTCGCCCGGGGAATGGCCGGGACGTGGCCGGCCATCGAAGTGCCGCTGGTGGACGCGTCGCGTACCGGGACGGCGATCGCCAAGGCGAGGGGCACGGTCGCCGGTTTCCTGACCGCCCGGCCCGGTCTGGCCCATCATCTGCCCACCGACGCGGAGAGTCGCGGCGGCGCGTGGCCGTCCCCGCGGACCTGGGAGATGGTGCTCCGGCTGCTGGCCGTGCACCACTGCGCGAACGCCTCGGCCGACGCGCTCGCCCTGGCGGTCTGCGGCGCGATCGGCGACGGCCCCGGGCTGGAGTTCACGACGTATCTGTCCGAACTGGACCTGCCCGATCCCGAGCGCGTGCTGGCCAACCCGGACGCCTTCGTGCTGCCCGATCGAGGCGACCGCCAACTGGCCTGCCTCACCGCCGTCGTCTCGGCCGTTCAAGGCACCACCACGCGTACGCGCTGGGAAGCGGCCTGGGTGGTGCTGGCGCAGGCGGTGAAGGCGGGCGTGCCCGACGTGGCCGCCCGGGCGGCGATGGACCTGGCCGCCTTGCGCGACACGGACTGGCCGGTGCCCGCCACGGTGGACGCTTTCGTGGACGTGCTGCGCCTGTCGGGCCGCCTGGCCTGATGACCGAGTCCCAGCCGGACCGCAAGCTGGACCGCACGAAGCTGCTCGCGGCCCGGTTCCGGGCGGCCACCGATCGGCCCTACCTGGCCGCCGCCCTCTACAGCCTGACGGTGGTGGAGTCGCAGGCGGTGCCGACGATGGCCGTCGACAAGCATTGGCGTTGCTACGTGTCGGCCGACTTCGTCGATCGGCTGCCGGTCGCCCAGCTCGCCGCCGTGTGGCTGCACGAGGTCGCGCATCTGCTGCGGGACCATCACGGCCGGGCGAGTCTGTTGCCGCCGGCGCTGCGGCGGGATCACCATCGGGTCAACGTCGCGCAGGACGCCGAGATCAACGACGATCTGCTCGCCGACGGCCAGCCGCTGCCGGCCGACCGCGTCGACCCGGCCCGGCTGGGGCTGCCGACCGGGCTGCTCTTCGAGCAGTACCTGCCGCTGCTGCCCGCCCACATTCACTCGCAGGACTGCGGCTCGGCCGCGCACGGCGTCGCCAGCCCGTGGGACCTGCCCGGCAGCGACGCCGGATCGGTCAGCGACGTCGAATCCCAGGCGTTGCGCCGGTCCACCGCTGCCTCGATCCGGCAGGCCGCCCGTGGCCGGGGCTCGGTCCCCGACGGCTGGGTCCGATGGGCCGACGGCGTACTGGAGCCGGTGATCGACTGGCGGCGCGCGTTGACCGGTGCGATCCGGGAAGCCGCGGCATGGGCGGCGGGCGCGGTCGACTACACGTATCAGCGGCCGTCCCGCCGGTCGGCCGCGCTGCGCGGGGTCGTGCTCCCCCGGCTGCGGCAGCCGGTCCCCCGAGTCGCCGTGGTCGTCGACACCTCCGGCTCCATGGACGAGGAGGCGCTCGCGACGGCGCTGGCCGAGATCGGCGGCGTCCTGCGGGCGGTGGGGATCGGCGGCAATCGCGTCACCGTGCTGTCCTGCGACGCCGCGGTCCACGTGGCTCGCCGGGTCAGCACCGTCGGCGAGGTGGTGCTCGCCGGGGGCGGGGGCACCGACATGCGCATCGGGATCGACGCCGCCGTCGCGGTCCCCGATCCGCCCGCGTTCGTCATCGTCCTCACCGACGGCTACACGCCCTGGCCCGGCGAGCCCCTGGTCCGCAGCCGGGTGATCGCGGGCGTCATCGGCGAGGGCGCGCCGGAGCCGCCCCCGTGGATCACCACGATCCACATCCCGGCCTGACCCCGGGCGTTTCGTGCTGCCGCAGGTCCGGTGGCATGCGGAGCGGCGGTCCTGGGTAAGACGGCCCTCTTTCCCAGGGAGGGGCGGGACGGATGTTGGAGTCACGCGCCGAGCAGTGGCACGCCGCCATAGTCGACCTGCTCAAAGAGGTGAACCTGAGTCAGCCGGACGAGCTGCCGCATTTGGTGCGGGCGGTGACCGCCCAGCTCGCCAAGGACGTTCGGATCTACCTGGTCGACTATGAACAGGAGACCCTGCGCGAACTCACCGCCACGGCGACCGGCGACGAGCAGCCGGTCCAGCACAGCACGGCCGGGGAGGCGTACCGGGTGGGCAAGGTCGTCGCCGATCCGTCCGACCCGGGTCTGCTCTGGGTGCCGCTCGTGGACAGCACCGAACGGCTCGGCGTACTGCGGGTCGCGGCGGAACCGGAGTCGGGCGTCTTCGAGGGCGAGGAGCCCGACATCCAGTTCGCCCATCTCCTCGGGCACCTGGTCGCCGCCAAGATGCCCTACGGCGACCGGCTGCACCGCGTACGCAGCAGTCAGGCGATGACGATGGCCTCGGTGTTGCTAAGGCAACTGCTGCCACCGTCGACGTTCACCAGTGATCGGCTCGTGCTCGCCGCCGCCATGCAGCCCGCGTACGCGGTCGGCGGCGACTGTTTCGACTACGCGGTCGACGGCGACCTCGCCCGCATCGTGGTGCTCGACGGGGCCGGGCACGGCATGACGGCCGGGCTGAGCGTCGCGGTCGCGTTGTCGGCGATCCGGGCGGCCCGCCGCAACGGCGGCGGATTCGGCGAGATGACCGAGCAGGCGGACGCCCAGCTGGCCGAGGAGTTCACCAACAGCCAGTACGTCACCGGCGTCCTAGCCGATCTCAACCTGGTCACCGGAGTCCTACGCTATGTCAGTTGCGGGCATCCCGAGCCGGTCGTGCTCCCCGCGTCCGGCGGCGCGGTGCCGCTCACCGCCGCCCGGCGTCCGCCGCTGGGGATCCCGGACCAGGTCGAGCCGGCCGAGCACCAGCTGTTCCCCGGTGACCGGCTGCTGCTCTACACGGACGGCATCGTGGAGAGCCGCGCCGCCGACGGCACACTCTTCGGCGTCGAACGGCTGGTCGGCACCGCCCAGGAGCTGATCGCCGCCGGGCAGACGAGCCCGGAGATCGCCCGTCTGCTCACCCGCGCCGTCATGGAACATCACCACGGACCGCCGGCTGACGACGCCACCGTGCTGCTCGTGGAATGGTCGACCACCGCCGCCGAGAAGGCCCTCCCGTAGGGCGGTCGCCCGGCGCCATAAGATCAGCGCCGGCTCGACCTCCTGATCTACGACTCGTCGGCCGGGCGACCGGTCACGCCGATGTGCATACGGCGGAACTGGTCTCGCTCGGCCTCGTCGATCAGCGCCCGGGCGAGATCGGGATACGTGATGCTCGCGGTCAGGTCACCCGGCTTGATCTGGTACGCCCCGACAGGCTCGCCGACGACGTCGAAGTTTCCCGAGGGGCTGACCGCGACCCAGTCGAGGCCGGAGCCGCGAACGATCTCCAAGGCCGCCCGATGTGCCAGCGAGAAGGGCTGGAACTCGGCCGGGAAGCCGTCCAGATCCATGAGGCGTACGCCGTCGGCGTCGGGCAGCAGTGCGGCGAGGCTCATCCAGACGAGCCGCCGAACTCCTGCCTCCGTCAACCCGGTCACGAGGCTTTCCGCCGCTGAGCGGAAGAACACCGCCGGATCCGCGGTCGGGTCCGCCGCCGTCATGATCGCAACGTCGTGCCCCGCTGCCGCACTCGCCACGACGGCGGGATCCGTCACGTCCGTCTCCGGCCGATCGAGCGAGGTGACCTGATGACCACGCGACTTCGCCTCCGTCACGGCGGCGGAGCCGGCCTTGCCGTCCGCCCCGAAAACAACGATCTTCATCATGGCGACGACCGTAGACCGGAGCATGGTTACCGATCGGGTAGCTATCCTCGGCCTATGATCCACTCGAAGCCCGACGTCTTCGACGAGCTCTGCCCGTCGGCGTTCCTGCCGATTCGAATGGATCACAAGTGGGCACCCCTGGTGCTGCGTCTGCTGGAGGCACGTCCGCTCCGGTTCAGCGAGCTGCACGCCGTCCTGCACCGGACGAGCGCGAAGGAGCTCACTCGCGCGCTGCGTACGCTCGAACGCGACGGCTTCGTGGTCCGCGCCGCGGCCGGTCGGGCCGTCTCCTACGAGCTGACCTCGCTCGGCCGCAGCCTCCTCGGCCCGCTCAACGCCGTGTACGCGTGGACGGCGGAGCATTGGGACGAGATCCTCGACGCCCGCGACCCCGCCGAGACCTAGCTCGGCGGGATCGCGGGACGCGTCGTCAGGCGGCCGAGACGACGATCGTGCCGTTGGCCTGGCGTACGCACTTCACCGAGTGCGCGGTCGCGGAGTAGGCCCCCGCGAGGCACTGACCGAGGACGGCGTGACCGGCCACGTTCGGGTGCCACGACTCCTGGCACGTCTGGAAGTACGTGATGCACGTGTCGGCGTACCGCTTGATGTCGAGCTTGTCCTTGCCGGACAGGCTGGTGATCGGCACGCCGCTCGGCCCGTCCTGTACGCGTACCGGCGTGGCCAACGCCGTGGCCGGGTTGGTGGAGACCTCGCAGAGCCGCGCGCCGTCGAAGGCCTGCTGGACGTTCAGGTAGACCAGGTCGTCGGCCGGGAACTCGGCCGCGAGCGTCGTGTAGGCGGTCTTGACGATGGTGCCGAGGTTCGCCGAGAACTGGTGGCCCGGGCCGAGGCTGGCGCGGTGGATCGGGCAGCCGGCCGCATAGCGGGCGGCGCCCAGCTCGCGGAACTTGTCCCGGTCGTCCTCGCGGCCGTCCGCGCTGATCAGGCTCGGCATCACGTCGAAGGGCAGCGGGTTGGTGTAGTCCTGCAGCACGATCCGGTGCTGATGGTCGGCGTCGACCTGGTCGAGCACGGTCAGCAGTTGCCGCAGCGCGGTGATCGTCTCGGCGGTGGCGCTGGTCACCTGGGCGGCGGTGGCCAGATCGTCGGAGGTGCACGGGTCCTGCTCGATCGGCCCGTTGATGTACGCCCAGAACTCCCACCAGCCGGTCCACGCGTCGGCGATGAACCGGTTGGCGCACTTGCTGGCGACGTCGCCGAAGCTGAACGAGCTGTTGTTGGAGCCGAGTCCGATGAGGACGAGGTCGATGTCGTTGTTCTGGGCGACCGCGCGGACCTGGTCGATCTGCGAGGCGACCGAGCGGCCCTTGTCGCGAGTGGCCGACGCGCTGGTGATGTCGTACGGGCGACCACCCGAGCAGGCCAGGTTGAAGCGGGTCTGGATGCCGGGCAGCGCGGCCTGGAAGATCGACGCGTTCGGCGACCGGTGACAGAAGTACGCGTTCGAGTTGGCGGCCGACCAGCCGGGGAAGCCTTGGGACACACCGTTGACGTCGACGACGGCGGAGTAGTTGCCCGCGCCTTCGCCGCTGACGAAGCTGTCGCCCATCACGACAGCGGCGGTGGGCAGGGCGTCGAGTTCGAGGGCGGGCGCGGCCATTGCGCGGGCCGGCACCGTGGCGAGGAGAAGTGCGGCGGCCAACGCCGCCCGGCGAAGGATTGACACAGAGACATCTCCAATGAGGACAGGGGTCCACATCGAATCATGAAGAATCTTCACCGTCAATGATTCTCGCTGACCACGCGAGATCTGTTAACGGCACCCTGCGGCTGGGGGCGGCTACACGCGTCCGATCGGCGCGACGAGTCCCAGCTGCCCGTCGTAGCGCCGATAGAGCAGGTTGCCTCGCCCGGTCTGCTGGTCGGTGTAGAACACGAAGGGCAGCCAGCCGTCGGCCAACCGGCTCACCGCCTGCTCTGCGGTCACCCTCGGGGTCTTATGTGGATTGACGGTCAACGGCAGCGCGGACCGCGACGACGGCGGCCGCATCACCCGCTGGCGGGCCAGCCGCAGCCCGGTCGGCCCCGATCGGTACACCACCGCGTCCTCGCCCGTCTCCGCGTCGCGGAAAAGGTGGGCGTCGTAGTCCATCGCACTCAACACCGCCGCCGCTTGACAGGGCATGGCGGTGTGCAGGCGTACCGTCTTCACCCGCGCGATCGACCCACGACCGGGTACGCCGAGCGCGCGCCGTTCGGGATCCGGCCACGGCCACTGCTCCCACGCCGTCGCCAACCGATGGACCTGGCGATCCAGCCGCGCAGCCGCAGCGGCGATCGCCTTGACGATCGTCCGCCCCGGCACCTGCACGCGAGCCGGCGCGCCATGAACCCGCAGGTTCACCTGGACCAGGCCGGGTCCGCCCGCACATCGGCCGCCGGTCACCCGAAGCCGCGCATCGCCGGCCGTGGCGCCGTGATGGGTCAGCACCGCACCGATCATCGCCTCGGCGCAGTCCCGTTCGTCGCCCGTGACGAGGCCGTCGACGCGCACCGCCGACATGGTGACCGACCCCGACATGTGGACCTCCGCTCGCCCGGCCGTCGCTGTTCGGCGATCAGCCTGCAGCGGACGCCTCGGTCGCGGCAGGGCACAAGGACCTGATTCGCGCGGTCGACAGTCCCGCTCTCTCGCAGGTCGCGGGGATACTGAGCACATGAGCTCGCAAGGTGGCAACAGTCCGGGAAGAATATGCCCGGCCGCCTGTCGATTTCGCGGAGCCTGTTCGACGTATAGGCGTACCGATCGACAGCCGAGCAGGAAGGCACCCCGTCATGGCCCAGTACGCAGTTCTCATCTACGCCGGTGACTCCGCCCACGGGCCGGACTCGACCCCGCAGGACACCGCGCCGCACGACCGGCACGCCGAGGAGCTGGAGCGCTCCGGCGCCCTGCTGGCGGCGTACGCCCTGACCTCGAGGGAGCTCGCGACCTCCGTACGCGGCGACGCGATCACCGACGGCCCGTTCGTCGAGGCGAAGGAGATCGTCGCCGGTTTCTACATCCTCGAGGCGCCCGACCTCGACGCGGCGCTGGCGATCGCCAAGCTCAACCCGGCCTGCCAACTCGGCGGCGGCGTCGAGGTACGCCCCGTCGCCGGCGGCGGTCCGGTCGAGCGCCGGTGATCGAGGAGGCGGTCGCCGAGGCACACCGTCGCGGCTGGGCACTCGTGCTCGCCGCGACGGCGCGGTTGACGAACGACCTGGACCTGGCCGAGGAGTGCGTGCAGGAGGCGTACGCCGCAGCGCTGGAGAGCTGGGCCCGCGACGGCGTCCCGGCCAATCCGGAGGCGTGGCTGACGACCACGGCCCGGCGGCGGGCGCTGGACGCGATCCGGCGGGAACGCACGCTGCGGTCGAAACTTCCCCTGCTGGTGGAGCCCGAGGAGACCGTCGAGGACACCGTGATGGACAATCCGCCGGCCGAAGACCACGACGACGAAGTGCCCGACGAACGACTGCGGCTCATCTTCACCTGTTGTCACCCGGCCCTCGCGCAAGAGGCCCAGGTGGCGTTGACTCTGCGCCTGGTCTGCGGCATCCCCACGCCGGATGTGGCGCGCGCCTTCCTCGTCTCGGAACCGACGATGGCGGCCCGGATCACGCGAGCGAAGAAGAAGATCTCGGGCGCTCGCATTCCTTATCGCGTACCACATGGGGCTGAATTGCCCGATCGCCTGCGGGGCGTGCTCGCGGTCATCCACCTGCTGTTCACGACCGGGCACACCGCGCCGTCGGGCGCGGACCTGGTCCGCACGGACCTCGTGGATCGCGCGCTGCACCTCGCGCGGATGCTGCGCCAGCTGATGCCCGACGAGCCGGAGGTAGCCGGACTGCTCGCGTTGCTGCTGGTCACCGACGCCCGGCGAGCGACACGTGTCGATGCGGCGGGCCGCCTGATCCGCCTGCCGGACCAGGATCGCGCGTTGTGGGATCGCGTTGCGATGGCCGAGGCGCACGAGCTGATCGTGGCCGGGCTCCGCGCAGGACGTATCGGACGCTATGTGCTCCAGGCCGCGATCGCCGCCTTGTACGCCGAAGCGCCGTCGTACGCGGAGACCGATTGGCCGCAGATCGTGCAGCTCTACGACAAGTTGCTGGAGATCTGGCCTTCGCCGGTCGTGGCGCTGAACCGAGCAGTTCCACTGGCCATGGTCGCCGGGCCGGAGGTCGCGCTCGCCGAGATCTCCCAGCTGGACCTGCCCGGCTACCACTACCTGCCCGCGGTCAAGGCTGACCTGCTGCGGCGACTCGGCCGCGAGGCCGAGGCGCGAGAGGCCTACACCCAGGCCCTGGCACTCGCCACGAACGAGGCGGAGCGCACCTTCCTCGCCGAGCAGCTATTTCCTTGATCATCGCGTCAGCCATGCTGCTTCGCGCGGCGAAATGTCCGTTGAAACAGCCTGGCTGACGCAATGATCACGCCAAACGCGGAGCGCCAAGCGAGGAGCGCCAAGCGAGGAGCGCCAAGCGAGGAGCGCGTTACGGCGTGCCGGAGGAGGAAAGCGCCACGAGGCCCAGGGCGCGCTCGACAACCAGCGAAGGATGGCTGACCGGCAGGTCGTGCCCCG
>JABFYB010000116.1 GCA_013361475.1 Hamadaea sp. | reverse complement strand
ACCGGCGGAGACGGCGAGCCGCGCCAACGTCCCCTCGGCTGGTGCCGTCATGGTCGCGGCGGCGCGGGCGACCACCGAGGCGGGCGCGTCGACGATCTCGACCACGTCGGCCCGGCTCACCTCCGCCGTCGCGATGCCCTCGTCGCCGCCGCCACAGGACGCGGCGCTCAAGGCCACGAGGACGGTCACCGCCCCTGCCAACACCATCGGTCGCCGCACTCGCGTGATGGTAGTCAACTTGAGCAGGTTTCACAGCGGGGCGAACGGTGGTCACACGGAGGAACGGATGAACTCCACGCAGCCGGCCTCCACTGTGGTCCAGTTCTCGCCGAAGATCGCCGGCGCGGCCTGGGCCTCGGTCTGGTGGTCGTGCACCACCGCGTCGAAGAACTCCCGCATCTTCTGCTCGCCGTACTTCTCGGCGAGGTGGCGTACGGCCAGGAAGGCGACTCCGTAGGCGGCGGCCGCCTTCGCGTCGCCGTCGCTGTCCCCTGGTGCGCTGACGGCCACCTTGCCGTCCCAGGTGCCCTCGACGAACTTCTTCGTCTCCTCGATGGCGCTGTAGCGGCTCACCGACGCGCCGTCCATGTCGGCGTACTCGGCGATGCCCTCGATCAGCCACCAGGCTCGGGACCGGCTGCCGCCGGGCAGCGTCGCGGCGTGCGTCATCTCGTGCCGCAGCAGGTTGTCGATGTACCAGCCCTGCAGGTCCTTGCCGTTCAGCACGATGTTGGAGGCGTCGCCGACCTCGATCGTCACACCGCCGGACCACTCCGGGGGATCCCAGTCGTACCAGGTCTTCCACTCGGTCGGACCGGCGTAGAAGATGACGTACTTCGTCGGCGGCTTACCGCGGTACGCCAACCGGTCGGCCACCTTCGCGGCCGCCTCGGCCTGGTTCGCGACGTTGTCCAGGAGCGACGCGTACGCCTTCGTGGTGGCCACGACGGTGCGGTCGCCCACCTTCGCGATGAGCTCGCTGACCTCCCACGGCCGGGGCGCGTTCGCGGTGTCCTCCGGCTCGAGCGACGTCATCAGCGCGGTGTCCGGATCGGCCAGCCGCCACGTCGTCACCATGGAGTAGTCGTCGAGGTCGCAGGTCGTGGCGCCGAAGCAGGGGTGCCCGTCGACGCGTACGCGCCAGGTGGTGGCGAACTCCTTGCCACCGGTGGCGGTGATCGTGAGGAGGTCGTTCTCCCACGCGCCGATCTTCATGTTGCGCAGGGAGGCGTACTGCTTGCGCAGCTGGGCGACGAGCGTCCCCTTGGCCGGATCGATCACCTTCACATATCCGGTGAGGTCGCCGCGCAGCAGCGCCTGGGACTGCACGTCCAGCGCCGCCTGCACGCGGTCCTGCGCCCAGTTCTGGAAGACCGCCTGCGAGTCGCCCGGATTGGGACGGCGGGCCGGCGACCGGGACGCCTTCGGCGTGGCCTTCGTGCTCACGCCCGCGGTCGGTTGGGCCGACGGCTCCGCGGGCGACCGCGTCGCCACGTACGCGACCACGCCGACGACCGGGATGGCGCAGGCGATCAGGACGACGACCACCGCCAGGACGGCCAGCCGGCCGAACCAGGGCCGCTTGGGTGGAGGCGGCGGCGGGGCGTACGCACCCGGCCACGGCGTCGGATAGGGCGGATAACCGGGCGGCGGGGCCGGGTAGCCCGGCGGCGGTGCCGCCTGACCGGGCGGATACGTCGGATACCCCGTCGGCGGGTACGCCGGAGCCGCGTACGGCGGCCCACCGAGCTGACCGGCCTGCCGCTGCTGGGGGATCTGCGGCTGCCACAGCGGCGGGACCGGACCTGACTGCGGGACCGGACCTGACTGCGGGACCGGACCTGTCGGCGGGACCGGACCTGTCGGCGGGACCGGACCAGGGACCGGACCTGAAATCGGCGGAACGGGGCCGGGCGCGCCCGGATAAGGCGGATTCGCCGCGGGGTGCGGGGGCTGCGGCGGGATCGGTCGCGTCGGCGGCTGCGAGTCGGCGGGCTGCGAGTCGGCGGGCTGCGGATCAGGCTGCGAAGGGTCCCCGGGGTGCACGGGCGGCAACGCTACTGGACGACCAGCCGAGCGTGGATCGCCCTTTCGGCCCATCCGCCGGGACCGCTCGGTACTCGCGTACGCGTGATCATTGCGTCAGCCACGCTGTTTCACGAGGCGAAATGTCCGGTGAAACAGCATGGCTGACGCGATGATCGAGAAATCCCGCGCGAGCGGCTCAGCGACCGACGGCGACCGGGGCCTTCGGCGCGACGGTGGCGCTCGGCAGCGCCGCCACCTCGTCGACCGCCGCCTTCTTCCGCGCCCGATGAGCGGCCACGTGCGACCGCGTCGCGCAGCGCTCGGAGCAGAACCGGCGGCAGTTGTTGGACGAGGTGTCCAGGTAGACGTTGCCGCACCGCTCGTCGGCGCAGACGCCGAACCGGGCGCTGCCGTACTCGCAGAGCCAGACGGCCAGCCCCCAGGCCGCGCCGGCCAGGTATTCGGCCGAAGCGGACGCGCCCCGGCTCGTGACGTGCATGTGCCAGTCCCCGGCGTCGTGCCCCGAGATCCGCGGCTGGACCGGGAAGGTCTCGAGCAAAACGTTCAGATCGGCCACGGCGTCGCCGTCGCGACCGGCCGCGCCGGCCTCGAAGACGTCCCGGAGCTTGCGTTGAGCCCGCCGGAAGACCGCCATCTCCTTATCGGCGACCGACTCCTTCATCCACTCCCGGTCGTCCGCAAAAAGCGCACGAAGGTCGTCGAGGGTGTCAAGCCGGACATTGACCAGGTCAACGGCGGTCTTGGCGTACGCATCGAAGTCCACCCGA
>JABFYB010000550.1 GCA_013361475.1 Hamadaea sp. | reverse complement strand
GCGGATCAGCAGCTGGTGACGACGGCGAAGACGCCCGCCGAGGTTTCCCTCAGAGTTGTGACGGTGGAGTCACCCAGGCCCAGGTAGGCCAGGGTGCCCTTCGCGTAGTAGGGGTTGTACGGGTCGACGCCGTAGCTGGTGGCCCGGCCTGCGGTCTTGTGCTGCAGGTTCGTCGCCGAGCCGCAGAACAGACCCGACGTCGGCGACGCGCTCGGGCTGGGGCTCGGCGACGAGGTCGCCGTCGTGGTCGGTGAGGCGGTCGGGGTGCCCGTCCGGCTCACCCGCCGGTTGTTGGCGAAGAAGAAGCTCGCCAGGTACGCCGGATAGTTGATGCTGTTGGTGCTGATGTAGCTGCTTCCCGACCCGCCGCCCGCCGGCCAGTTGTGGCCGAGGCCGGTGTTCTGAATGACCGAGACCCGGGGGCCCTGGGCGTCGGAGTAGAGCGTGCCGCTGCCCGACGTGTTGGTTCCGGCCAGCCCGCTGAGGCTGAAGGTCGACGTGGTTGCGGCCCCGTAGATGCCGGCCATGATCTGGCCGTTGAGGGTGTTGTAGCCGGGTGCGACCGTCGTGTCGTTGCTGCCGTAGACGACCGAGGTCAGCTGGGTGGTGAAGCCCGCGGTCGAGGAGCCGGCGAACTGCTTGCAGACCGAGGTGCCCGTCGACTGGTTGGTGGCGACCGACGAAATCTGACCGGAGGTCGTGCCCACAGTCGGTCCGGCGTTGATGCCGACGCCGGCGAAGATGTCCGGCGCGAGGCATCCCATGACCATCGTCTCGCCGCCGCCGGACGACAGACCCGACAGGTACACCTGGTTGGCGTCGAGGTTGAGGGAAGTGCGTCCGAGCAGGGCGCTGACGAGGTTCAACAGGTCGTCGTCGTGCCGGCCGGGATTGCTGCGGCTGTGGTTGGTGTCGTAGTAGTCCCAGCAGCCGGCGATGACGCCGCCGTTCGGCGCCGCCGGGAGGGCGACGACCATGCCGTACTGGTCGGCGGTGCCGGCCCAGTTGGCCCCGGTCTGCAGGTTGGCGTTGGTTTGAACGCAGCCGTGCAGGCTGATCATGAGAGCGCGCTTGCCGTCCAGCTGTCCGGCGGTGGACGGCGTGTAGAGGCGGACGTTCATGCCCGCGATGGTTTCGCTGGTCCACGCGCCGGCGGCGGTGGCGGTCTGCTGCTGCGCGAGGGCGACCAGGACTCCCACGATCATGACGGCGACGAGGCTCAGGACGGTTGTTGTTCGGCTACGGCGGATCGGCATGGCACCTCCATCCAGGATTCCGATGAGGAAGCTGGATCGCACAGCGCCAATCGGGCAAGTCTGGCAAAGCGCATCGCTTCCCGAACGTCACGCTACGAGAGGAAACACACGGGAAACATGTTGATGAATGCGACTTTTTCCAGGAGGCGATATGGAGGTGCCATACATCGTTCATGGTCTCCCCCACCGAGCCGTACGCCCACGGAACTTGCACAGCCAGATCGCCGCGCTCACCTGCAGCCCGCGAACCCGTCTCCGGTACGCACGCCGGCTCGACAGCACCACCATGGGCGCGCGACGGCGGGCGTCACGTCTCATCGGCGTCCGACTTGGCGCGGAGGGATTCCTGATAGATCTCGGCGTGGGTGCGCGAATCCTTGATCAGATCGTCGCAGAAGGCGGCGACGTCGGTGCCGATGAGTTCCACTACGCCTTTGCCGGCGGCGACGCCCTCCTCGAAGAAGTCGACGATCCCCGGCAGCAGGTGTCCGTCCGCCAAATCCACCGGACCGACCTTGAACAAGTACTTCTGCATCTCCTCGTAGACGATCCGGTAGTCCGGTGGCAGCGCCTTGACCCGGGCCACGTGTGCCCGCCACTGCCGCTTGCCTTCGATGATGTCCTGGATGCCCACGTCAACCTCCCAGCCGGCTCAGTTTGCGGGCCACGTTGCGGTTCAACTGCTCTCGCCATCGATCGCGATAGGACCGGGCCCCGTGCCCGCCGGCCAATGCCGTGCAGAACCCGGCGACGTCATCGCCGAAGACCTCGTCGACGCTCTGTCCGTCCGCGGATGCCTCTTCGAGAAGCGCCAAGGCGGCGTCGACGATCGGCATCAAGTTGCGGCCACTGAAATCGCCGTACGGGAACAGGTGGTCCTTGACCTGTCCCCAGGCGTCTCGGTAGTCCACCGGCAACGCCGTGGCGCGGGCTTCGAACGCTTTCCACTGCCGCGTGAGATCGCTGCCGGTGATGCTTTCCCAGAAGTTCATCTCCCGCCCTCCTGAAGACTGTCGATGCGCGACGAGACGTACCGCCATTTCGCCCAGAACTTCGCGAGCTCCTGACGCCCGGCGTCGTTGAGGGCGTAGAACTTGCGTGGCGGGCCCACCTCGGACGGCCGTTTCGTCACGTCGACCAGTCCGTTGCGCTCCAGTCGCAGCAAGATCGTGTACACCGTGCCTTCCACGACGTCTTTGAAGCCGAGGTCGTTCAGCCGGCGTGTGATGGCGTACCCGTAGGTCTCCTCGGCGCCGATGATGTGCAGCACGCAACCCTCGAGCGTGCCCTTCAGCATCTCCGTCAAGTCATCCACCGCGGGTCCTCCGGCTCAGTACCTAGCACCACCAGGTACCACTATACGGTACCACTTAGTAGTCTGTCGAGCTGCTGTCCGGTGGCCGCAAGAGGCAGGAAACGGGCGGGTCCTGGCTTGCCGCCAGGCCCCGCCCGTCTGGTTGTCGCTTCTTGTGGCTAGAGGGTGGTTTCGCCGGTGAGGCCGAAGAAGTCGTGCCATTTCGCCGAGCTGAGGAAGGTGGTTCCGGTGGACAGGGCGACGTAGA
>JABFYB010000647.1 GCA_013361475.1 Hamadaea sp. | reverse complement strand
CAGCACGCCGTGCTCGTCGGATCGCTCGCCCCGGGACGCCCCTGGCTGGACCTGACGCTGCAACTGGTCGACATCGCGATCTCGGTGGCGCCGGTGGCGCTGGTGGCGTACCTGCTGGTCCGGTCGGGCGAGTCGTTGCGGACGATCGGGGTGGACCTGCGCGAACCGGGCCGCGACACGCTGCGCGGCGCGCTGCTCGCCGCCGCGATCGGCGGCACCGGCCTCGCCTTCTACCTGGTGGTCTACGCGATGGGCGTCAACCTGACGGTGGTGCCGGGGCAGCTGCCCGAGGTGTGGTGGCGGGTCCCGGTGCTGCTGCTCGCCGCCGCGCAGAACGGCGTGCTGGAGGAGGTCCTGGTCAGCGGCTACCTGCTGCACCGGCTCGACCAGGCCGGATGGGGACCGTGGCGGGCGGTCGCGGTGTCGGCGGTGCTGCGCGGGTCGTACCACCTGTATCAGGGGTTCGGCGGGTTCGTCGGGAACGTGGTGATGGGCCTGGTCTTCGGACGCCTGTACCAGCGCTGGGGACGCGCGATGCCCCTGGTGATCGCCCACACCCTGATCGACGCGGTGGCCTTCGCCGGCTACGCCGCCCTGCACGGCAAGGTGAGCTGGCTCCCCTGACGGCCACCCGCAAATCACGCAAGCCACTTACGCAAATCACGCAAGAACCCAATAGAGACGAGAAGCTCGACAACAACGTTACGAAACTCTTTCACAGGAGCCTTGTGTCCCGGGGCCGTGGGGACCTACTGTCACCTCACCCCCCGAGAGAAACGAGCTTCCGATGTCCCGCAGCAGCACATCGCGGAGGGTCGTGGCGGTGCTCGCCGCGTCCCTCGGCCTGAGCCTCGCGCCGGTCGCCGCCCCGGCCCAGGCCACCACGGAACGGGCCCCGGTCGTGACCCGGGCCGCGCTCGACCCCGCCCTGGTCGCGGGCAGAGGCGCACGCGTCGACTTCACCGAGCAGGAGGCCGAGAACGCCGCCACCGACGGCACGGTCATCGGCCCCGACCGCACGGCGTACACGCTGCCCGCCGAGGCGTCCGGACGCAGCGCGGTCAAGCTGGCGCCCGGTCAGCACGTCGAGTTCACGCTGCCGTCCGCCGCCAACGCGATCACCGTGCGCTACAGCATCCCCGACGCGCCGGGCGGCGGCGGGATCACCGCGCCGCTCGACGTCGCGGTCAACGGCCGGCACCGCGCCACCATGACGCTGACCTCCCAGTACGCCTGGCTCTACAACCAGTACCCCTTCACCAACGACCCCCAGGCCGACCTGCTGCACCCGGACTGGTGGATCACCGAGTGCTCCTGCGTGCCGAACGCCACCACGCCGGCCCCCGCGATCGTCAAGCCGTTCCGTCCCAGCCACTTCTACGACGAGCAGCGCCTGCCGCTCGGGCGTACGTACCGGGCGGGCGACCGGATCAGGCTCACGGCGAGCACCGGCGCCGCGTGGACGGTGATCGACCTGCTGGACGCCCACCTCGTCGCCCCGCCGAAGATCGAGCTCCTGGCCGCCAACGTTCTGGCCTTCGGCGCCGACCCGTTCGGCCGCCGCGACTCGGCCGGCGCCTTCGACCGGGCCATCGCGTTCGCCAAGCGGGCGCACACGAAGGTGTACGTCCCGCCGGGCACGTACCAGGTGAACCGGCACATCCTCGTGGACGACGTGACGATCACCGGCGCGGGAAGCTGGTACACGATCATCAAGGGCCGCCAGGTCGCCCTGGACACCCCGGCCCCCGACGGCTCCACGCACACCGGCGTCGGCTTCTACGGCAGGAACGCCGAGGACGGCGGCAGCAGGAACGTGCACCTGTCCGGGTTCGCGATCGAGGGCGACGTACGCGAGCGCATCGACACCGACCAGGTCAACGGCGTCGGCGGCGCGATGAGCGACTCCACGATCGACGGCCTCTACATCCACCACACGAAGGTGGGCCTGTGGTTCGACGGCCCGATGAGCAACGTCAAGGTGACGAACAACGTCATCGCCGACCAGATCGCCGACGGGCTGAACTTCCACACCGGCGTCACCGACTCGCTCGTCTCGAACAACTTCGTCCGCAACTCCGGCGACGACGGCCTCGCCATGTGGTCGGAGAAGACGGCGAACGCGCGTAACACGTTCGACCACAACACCGTGCAGACGCCCGTGCTGGCCAACGGCATCGCGATCTACGGCGGCACCGACACCACGGTCTCCGGCAACCTGATCGCCGACCCGATCCGCGAGGGCAGCGCCATCCAGGTCGGCTCCCGCTTCGGCGCCGAACCGTTCGCGGGCCGCCTGCGCATCGCCGACAACACCACCGTCCGCGCCGGCACGTACGAGCTGAACTGGAACATCGGACTCGGCGCCATCTGGTTCTACGCCCTGGAGAAGGACATCGACGCCGACATCCAGGTGACCGGCGACCACTTCCTCGACAACACCTACAACGCGATCATGCTGGTCGCCGACTGGCCCGTGAAGGACCTGTACTCCATCAAGAACCTGCACTTCAAGGACATCAAGGTCGACGGTACGGGCACCTCGGTCCTCAGCGCCCGCGCCGCCGGCTCGGCCACCTTCGAGAACGTGGACGCCCGCAACGTCGGCGCGGTCGCCGTCAACAACTGCGGCACCTTCCACTTCACCCCGGCCGGCTCGGAGTTCTCGTTGACGGACGCCGGCTCCAACGACGGCTGGCTCGCCGAATGGATGCTCCCCAACACGATCACCTGCGACGACCGCCCCCCAGTCGTCACACCCCCGGCCCCGTCCCCCTGGTGACCGGGGAAACACCCGCGAAAGCGTTTTGACAGCACCGATCCTGTGG
>JABFYB010000272.1 GCA_013361475.1 Hamadaea sp. | reverse complement strand
CTTATAGCGGATTCGTAGTGGATCAGCAGTGATTCCGTAGAGGTTCTCGGGAGACTCCCCGCACCCGTGTGAGGACGTGGTGTGGGGAGGCTCGATGTCGCGTACCGAGGTGTCCGAGCTCGACCCGGCGTGCCGGTCGCTCGGCGTGGAACTGACCGACCTGGGGACCGGGCACGCCCGGCTCCGGCTCGCCGTCACCGGCGACATGCTCAACCGCCAGGGCGTCGTCCACGGCGGATACATCTTCCTGCTCGCCGACGCCGCCTTCGCGTACGCCGCCAACAGTCACGGACCGGTGGCGTTGGCGCAGCACGCCCAGATCACGTTCCTGCTTCCGGCGTACGCGGACGACGTGCTGGAAGCAGTGGCGGTCGAGCGGGCCCGGCAGGGGCGTACGGGGGTCTACGACTGCACGGTTCGCCGCCTCGGCGGCCCGGTGGTCGCCGAGTTCCGCGGGCAGAGCGTCCAGCTGCCCGTCGTGCCCCGACAGTCGTCCAATCAGGACAGAGGGGACGCAGATGGAAGTGCATGAGGAGCCGGGCACGCTGCGCCGGATGGTGTGGCTGTTCCCGGATCGGGAGTCGTCCCGGGCGGTGCCGAAGTGGCGCAAGGCGTTCTGGGACGCGTACGCCGAGGTCGCGGCCGGGCTGGGGTTGAGCTGGGACTCGCATCCGCCCGAGGACGTGGCGGTCGACGGAACGGATCCGGACGACATCGGGGTGTTCGTCGCGGGGGAGCGGGTGACGCCGGCCGACACGCTGTTCGTGACGTCGCTGTACTCCCTGCCGTATCAGGCCATGGACGTGTTCAACCAGTACGCGCTCTACGCCGTGCTGGAGAACGCCGGGTTCTACCTGCCGTCGCCGCCCTGGCTGTCGGCCACCGTCAACGACAAGCTCGCGACGCTGGTGCACCTGAAGGACTCGCCGATCCCGCCGATCCCCACCGTACGCATCGGCACCGGGCGCGATCTGGGCCACGGCTTCTACGAACCGGTGCTGGCGAACCTGACCTTCCCGGTGATCGTCAAGCCCACCGGCTGGTGTGCGGGCTGGGGCATCTGCATGGCACACAACCTGGAGGACCTGCGGGGGCTGCTGTCGCTGGCCCAGGGCGGGGAGACGGCGTTGGCCGTCCAGCCCTACCTCGGCGCGAGCACCATCGACTACCGGGTCTATCTGATCGACGGCAAGCCGCACACGGTCGCCCGGCGTACGCCCGCGAGCGGCACCTACGTCGCCAACTACGGGCGCGGCGGACGGCAGGAGTACGTGCCGCTGCCGGAAGAGCTGGCCGACGCGCTGGAGTACTTCGCCGACCGGGTGCCCATCCCGTTCCTGGCGGTCGACTTCCTCCACGACGGGGAGCGCTTCTGGTTCTCCGAGATCGAACCCGACGCCGCCATCGTCTGCCCGGATCCCGGTTCTCCCTCGGTGGTCCGCCGGCAGCGCTCGATCATCGAGGCGCGGTTCCGCGCGTACCGGCGTGGCCACACGAAGTGGCTGGGCCACAAGCTGAAGGAGGTCACCCATGCCTGAGTTCGTCAGTGACGGCCTGACCGGAGCGCACCGCGACCGGATCGCGGACCTGGTCGCCCAGCTCCGCTCGGTCGAGGCGCTCGCGCCCCGCTACGCCGCCGCCGGCGGTGTGGACGACCTCGACGACCTGGGCGCTCTTCCGGTGATGCTCAAGAACGACCTCCAGGTCGCGCTGCGGCATCTGCAGCCGCGTGCCAAGAGCGGTGCGACCTGGGTCTTCCAGAGCGGTGGCAGCACCGGTGCGCCGCAGGTCGGCTACGCGCCGACCGGGCTCTACATGCGCGACGTGTACGCGCAGTGGAAGGCGCTCGGCCCCGACGACGTCTTCGTCAACGGCTGGAGCGCCGGGAAGATGTGGGGCGCGCACTTCCTCGTCAACTCCTATGTGGACCTGGCGGGGTGCGTCGCGATGAACCTCGGCGCGATGACGAAGGACGAGTACACCCCCTGGCTGGAGTTCTTCGCCCAGCGCAAGGTCACCGCGTTCGGCGGTACGCCCAGCGTCCTGCGCCTGGTCTTCGGCCACGCCCGCGAGGCCGGGATCAAGCTGCCGGACCTGAAGTCGGTGCTGTGGCTCGGCGAGGGTTGGGATCGGCAGCTCGACGAGGACCTGCCGGTGGTCGCGCCGAACGCCCGCCGCTGGGGCATGTTCGGCAGCACGGAGACCTGGGTCGTCGGCACGAACACGCCGGACTGCGCCGCCGACACCTGGCACCCGCTGCCCACCCAGCTCGTCGGGATCGGGGAGGACGACCTGCTGGACTTCACCTGCCTCAACCCGGAGGTGCTCAATCCGGTGCTGCGCTACCGGACCGGAGACGCGGGGAAGATCGTGCGCTGTTCGTGCGGCGACCCGCGCGCGGCGGTTCAGGTGCTGGGCCGGCGGGACGGACTGATCAAGTTCCGCGGGCACCTGCTGAACGTCGCGGACTTCGTGAGCGACCTTGGCGGCGTGCCCGGCGTCGCCCGCGCCCAGCTCATGGTCACCGAGACCGACAACGGGGCGGTGCTGGAGGTGCTGGTCCTGCCGTCGAGTGCGACCGACGGTCTCGCCGCCCGCGTGCGTGAGCACATCGTCGGGTCGGCGTTCGGGCCGAGCATCGTCTTCCAGCGCAACCCGCACGCGCTCGCGGTGACCGTCGTCGACAAGCTGATCGGCAACGACCGCACCGGCAAGATCTCCGATCTCGTGGTGCGCGGCTGATGGCCGCGCCCGACGGGGAGGTCCCGGCTCGGTTGAGCCGGGACTTCCACCTGTTGTGGTCCGGTCAGACGGTCAGCTACGTCGGCG
>JABFYB010000188.1 GCA_013361475.1 Hamadaea sp. | reverse complement strand
GCGGCCCCACGCGTCAAGCCGTACGACACGGCAGCGGCGCCTCGCGTCAAGTCGTACGACACGGCAGCGGCCCCTCGCGCCGCGCTGCCACCCGACCCGCGGAGCACTCCGCTGCGCAACAGGTTGCGTTGTATGCCATTTCTGTGGCCTGGACCACTTGTGCGTTTGTGCTCGGAGAAGCCGGGCAGGTGCGCGATCGGAGTGACGTCGCTTGCATGTTCAACTGCCGCGCCCGTCGCTCCCTTCATTTGCCGTCGAGACAAGAGGTACCCGTGTCAGCCAGGCTTGAGGCCGAACATCTCTACAAGGTGTTCGGCAGACGACCGGACGAGGCCGTAGCGCGGCTCCGTGAAGGAGCCGACCGGGAGGAACTGCGCGCAGACGGCATCACCGCCGCCGTGATCGACGCCTCCTTCACCGTGGAGCCGGGCCAGATCTTCGTCGTCATGGGCCTGTCGGGATCCGGCAAGTCCACGCTGCTGCGCATGCTCAACGGGCTCCTGGAGCCGACCGCGGGTCACGTCCGCTTCGACGGCCAGGACCTGACCGCGATCAGCGACCGCGAGCTGCGTGAGGTCCGCGCCAAGAAGATCAGCATGGTGTTCCAGCACTTCGCGCTGTTCCCGCACCGCAGCGTCCTGGAGAACGCCGCCTACGGCCTCGCCGTCCAGGGCGTGCCCCGCGCCGAGCGCGAGAAGCGCGCCGCCGAGGCACTTGAGCTGTGCGGTCTGGCCGGCTGGGAGAAGTCCTGGCCCGACGAGCTGTCCGGCGGTATGCAGCAGCGCGTGGGCCTCGCCCGCGCCCTCGCCACCGACGCCGACCTGCTCCTGATGGACGAGTCCTTCAGCGCGCTCGACCCGCTGATCCGCCGTGACATGCAGGACCAGCTGCTGGAACTGCAGCGCACCCTGAAGAAGACGATCGTCTTCATCACCCACGACCTCAACGAGGCCATGCGCCTCGGCGACCGCATCGCCGTCATGCGCGACGGCCGGATCGTGCAGACCGGTTCGGCGGAGGACATCCTCCTGCGCCCGGCCAACGACTACGTCGCCTCCTTCATCCAGGACGTCGACCGCTCCCGGGTGCTCACCGCGGGCGCCCTCATGGACACCGGGGTCACCAGGGACGACCCGCTCTGCGCCTGCGAGACCGCGACCCCCGAGACGCCGTTCACGGAACTGTGCGCCATCAGCGCCCGGCTGTCGCACCGCGTCCTGGTCGTGGACGAAGCGAACAAGGTCGTCGGAGCCGTGGAGCGGCAGCGGCTGGTCGGCTTCCTCGGCGACGAGACGGCCGAACCCGAGCCCTGCGACAACCCGGACGGGAAGGTGATCGCCCGTGCCTAGGCTGCATCTCGGTGACTGGGTCGACTCCGGTGTGGACTGGCTCGTCGCCCACATGGGCTGGCTCTTCGACGCGATCAAGGCGGTCGTGGAGGGCATGTACGACGGCGTCAACGCCGTCCTCACGGCCCCCGAACCCATGCTCCTCGCGGGCATCCTCGCCGTGCTGGCCTGGTGGCTGCGCGGCCTGGCCGGCGGCGTCCTCGCCTTCGCCGGGTTCGCGCTGATCGACTCGCTCGACCTGTGGGACCAGGCCATGTCGACGCTGGCCCTCGTCCTGGTCGCCACCGTCATCGCCCTGGTGATCTCGGTCCCGCTGGGCATCTGGGCGGCCCGCTCCAAGACGGTCGGCGCCGCCGTACGGCCCGTCCTGGACCTGCTCCAGACGATGCCGTCGATGGTGCTGCTGATCCCGGCCATCCTCTTCTTCGGTCTGGGCATCGCCGCCGGTGTCATCGCCACCCTGATCTTCGCGCTCGCGCCCGGTGTCCGGATGACCGAGCTCGGCATCCGGCAGGTCGACGGAGAACTGGTCGAGGCCGCCGAGGCGTTCGGCACCACCCCGCGCGACAAGCTGCTGCGCATCCAGCTGCCGCTGGCCCTGCCGACCATCATGGCCGGCATCAACCAGGTGATCATGCTGAGCCTGTCCATGGTCGTCATCGCCGGCATGGTCGGCACCGGCGGCCTCGGCGGCGCGGTCAACGAGGCCATCGGGCAGCTCGACATCGGCTTCGGCTTCGAGGCGGGCGTCGGCATCGTCGTCCTCGCCATCTACCTGGACCGCATCACCGGCGCGCTCGGTGAGCAGATCTCCCCGCTCGGCCGCCGTGCCGCGGCCAAGGCCCGCGCCGCGGGCGGCACCAAGGTGTGGAACTACCGTCCGCGCCCCGTCGTCGCGGTCGCCGGCGTGGCCGTCCTGGCCCTCGTCGCGGGCGGCCTGGGTGTCTTCGGCCCCTCCTCCGGCACCGCCGAGGCCTCCGCCACGAACGTCGGCAAGGGCAAGGAGATCAAGATCGGGTACATCCCGTGGGACGAGGGCATCGCCTCGACGTTCCTCTGGAAGGAGCTGCTGGAGCGCCGCGGCTTCGAGGTCACCACCACGCAGTACGCCGCGGGCCCCCTGTACACCGGCGTCGCCACCGGCCAGATCGACTTCCAGACGGACTCCTGGCTGCCCACCACGCACGCCGAGTACTGGAAGAAGTTCGGGGACCGGCTGGACGACCTGGGCTCCTGGTACGGCCCCACCTCGCTGGAGCTCACCGTCCCGTCGTACATGAAGGACGTGAACTCCCTGGAGGACCTGAAGAACAAGTCCTCCGAGTTCAAGGGCAAGATCATCGGCATCGAGCCGAGCGCCGGGATGATGGGCCTGCTCAAGGACAAGGTGCTCAAGGAGTACGGCCTGGACGGCACGTACGAGGTCGTGGACGGCTCGACGCCCGCCATGCTGGCCGAGCTCAAGCGCGCGTACGCCAAG
>JABFYB010000298.1 GCA_013361475.1 Hamadaea sp. | reverse complement strand
TCGCCGATGAACAGGATGTGCTGACCGGGGTGGAAGAGCTGCGTCATGATCCACAGCTTCGCACGTCCGGTCAGCTGATGGCGACCGCCGTCCAGTCCAGGCCGTCGAGATTCACCACGATCGCCTCCTGCGTGGTTCGCGCGATCACAACGACCGCCTCCAGCTCCGGATCGGGATTCTCCTCCCGGTGCGGGACGAACGGCGGCACGAAGATGTAGTCGCCGGGCGCGGTCTGCACCCGGGTCTCCACCGGCTCGTCGCCTTCCAGATCGAGGAAGACGAAGACCGGCGTACCGGAGACGACGAAGATCGCCGTCTCGGAAGCGCCGTGGTGATGATTGGCCGACTTCGTGTCGCCGGGGACGTGGGTCTGACCCATCCACAGGTTGCGGGCGCCGACGGTCTTACCGCTAACGGCTTCCAGCCGTTTCATGCCCGGCGTCTGGGTGGTGTGGGAGATCAGGCCGTCGGCGGCTACCCGGTGCAGTCGACGGTGGAACGGGTCGATGTCGGCGGGCAGCACGACGCCACTGGGTGTGCGGGACAGGATGCTCATCAGATTCCTTGCAGGGCGAGAGTGGTGGTGGGTAGGAGGCGGCGCAACGCTCCGGCCGCGCCGTCGGTCAGCTCGGCGCGCAGCCCGCGCCGCGCCCACACGGACAACGCGAGAGGCTGGGGGAGCGGCAGGTCGTCGCGGGCGATCAACCCGGTCGGCGTCTGGCCGAGGGTCGCCATCAGGCCGACGCCCAGGCCCGCCTGCACCGCGGCTTGAACCCCGGCCAGGTGGGCGGCCTCGCAACCGACCTCCGCCGGCAGGCCGTGGGCGGCCAAGGTGTCCAACGCCCTGGTACGCAGAGCGCAGGGAGCGTCGAAGGCGACCACGGGAATGGGGCGGCCGCCGTCGGGCAGACGCCAATCGGGGGCGGAGTACCAGGTCAGCTCCAGTTCGCCGACGGTCTGCGCAGCCGGGTCCTCGGCCGGGCCGAGCAGCAGCGCCAAGTCGATGCGCCCGTCGGCCAGGGTGGCCCGCAACTGGGCGCCCCGGTCGATGCGGAACCGCACCCGCCAGTCGGGGAAGGTGCCCGCCAGCGCCGAACTCAGCTCCGGCAGCAGCTGGGCGGCCGCGTGTTCGGTCGAGCCGATCACCAGCGCCTGCTCCGGTTCGACGCCGAACGACCGCAGCGTCTCGTCGTGCAGGGCGAGCAGCCGCCGGGCCTGCCGCAGCAGGGTCTCACCGTCGGTGGTGAACCGGGATCCCCGGCCCTGGCGTTCGACCAACGGCCGTCCGACGGCCGCCTCCAACCGGCGTACGTGCTGGCTGACGGCCGCCTGGCTCAAGTAGAGGGCGGTGGCGGCGCGCTGGAACCCGCCACAGTCCGCGACAGCGACGAAGCTGCGCAGCGGGGCGATGTCCAGCACGTGGTTCATGCTCTCCGAGGGTAGAGCGCGAGTGCGGACGCATCATGAACGATCCTTCACCGTTTTCGAACATCCATCAGGAATCGTGATGGGTCGCCATCACAAACCGTGGTTGGACATTCGCGCTGGTCGGACGCAAGACTGGTGACCATGAGCCGCGCGACCTTCTGTTGTTGCTGACCCGCTGAAGCCGGGCACCACCACCTTCTTCGCACCGTCGCGAGCACCTTTTCTCTCACACACTTCTGCCGCATCGCGGACCGATGGCGGCTGAGTTCCGCACACCCTCATGCCGGAAAGGCGTACCCATGACTTCGCGCACCCTGAAACTCGGCGCCGTGCTGCTCGGCGTCGGCGGGCCGGGCCAGCACAACACCTGGCTCAGCCCGGAGATCCCCGGCGACGCCAGCGTCGACATCCACTGGTACATCGCCCGCGCCCAGCAGGCCGAGGCGGCCAAGTTCGACCTGGTGTTCATCGTGGACAGCCAGTTCATCACGCCCGAGTCGCCCAACCACTACCTCAACCGGCTCGAGCCGCTGACGCTGCTGTCCGCGGTCGCCGTGCACACCACCCATATCGGACTGGTCGGCACGCTGACCACCTCCTACAACGACCCCTTCAACATCGCCCGCCGGCTGGCCTCGCTCGACCTGATCAGCGGCGGCCGGGCCGGGTGGAACGTGGTGGCCACCGGCGACGGCGGCACCGCCGGGAACTACGGCCGCAAGGAGCACTACGACTACGCCGAACGGTACGGGCGGGCGCTCGAACACGTACGCGTCGCGCAGGGACTGTGGAACTCCTACGAGGACGACGCGTTCCCCCGCGACAAGCAACGCGGTGTGTTCTTCGACCGCAGCCGTCAGCATCCGCTGAACCACGTCGGCGAGCACTTCCAGGTCGTGGGTCCGCTGAACATTCAGCGGTCGCCGCAGGGCCAGCCGGTCATTTTCCAAGCCGGTGACTCGACCGAGGGCCGCGACCTCGGCGCCACCATCGCCGACGCGATCTTCACCCACGCGCAGACCATCGAGGACGGGCAGGCGTTCGCCCGGGACATCCGTGCCCGCGCCGCCGCCCTCGGCCGCGACCCGGAGCAGATCATCATCTTCCCCGGCATCAGCCCGATCATCGCCGACACCGACGAGCAGGCCCGGGAGAAGGAGCAGCAGATCCTCGGCGCCAAGAGCTTCGACCGGGCGCTGGCCGAGTTGGGCCGCCCGTTCGGCTGGCACGACTTCTCCCAGTACGACCTCGACGGGCCGTTCCCCGAGGTCGGCGACCTGGGTGACCGCAGCTTCAAAACCCACGCCAACCGGATCAAGAAGCTGGCCAAGGACAACGGCTTCACACTGCGGCAGGTCGTGCAGCATCAGCTCGACGCCCGCCGGTCGCCGTTCGTCGGTTCGCCGGTGACGGTCGCGAACGAGATCGAACGCTGGTTCCGGGCCGGCGCGTTCGACGGCATCAACCTCACCGTCACCGTGCCGAGCGACTTCGCCCGGTTCACCGACGAGGTCCTGCCGATCCTGCGCGAGCGCGGCGTCGTGCGCAGCGAGTACGAGGCGACCACGTTGCGCGGCAACCTCGGTTTGCCCATCCCCGAGAACACCCATGCCGTCGCCCGCCGTGCCGAAGAGCAGGCCGGCCGGCTCGAGCTGCCCGTCGCGGCCTAAGGAAGGCACCCGATGACCATCACCAGACGTCACCGACGTTTAGCCGCGGCCGCGGCCGCCCTGCTGGCCCTCGCCACCACCGCGTGCGCCGGAACCAGCAGCGGCTCCCCGGGCGAGGCGACGCTGCGCTGGGCCGTCGCGCTGCCGGCCCATTGGGACCCCGTCGTCAGCGGCAGCGGCGCCCAGTTCCGCATCCTGTCGCTGGCGTACGCGTCGCTGACCGAGATCGACGAGCAGGGCAAAGCGGTGCCGAGCCTGGCGCGGAGCTGGGACTACAACAGCACCGGCGACGAGGTCACCTTCCATTTGCGGCCGAACCTGAAGTTCTCCGACGGTGAACCGCTCAACGCCCAAGCCGTCAAGCAGTACCTGGAACGGGCCAAGACGCAGAAGAACTCGGCCCTGTTCGGCGACCTCACGTCGATCAAGGACGTCACGGCGGCCAACGACACCGACGTCGTGATCACCCTGACCCAGGTCGACTATCAGATCCCGCTGCTGCTCGGCGAACGCGTCGCGCAGATCACCAGCCCGAAGGCGGGGCTGGACCCGGCCAAACTCGACCAGAACCCGGTCGGCGCCGGCCCGTTCGTGGTGACCGAGTTCGTGCCCGGCTCGCACGTGTACTTCAAGAAGAACCCCGGCTACTGGGACGCGGCGAACATCCACATCGACCGGGTGGAGCTGCACGCCGCCCCGGACGCCGCGACCATCGTGTCCAGCCTGCAGACCGGGGTGTACGACCTGGCGTACCTGGATCCGGCGCAGGTGAAGGCGGCCAAGGCCAGCGGCCTCGACGTCGTGTTCCAGCCGGGCTTCAACGCCGCGAACATCAGCGTCAACGTCAACAAGAAGCCGTTCGACGATGCCAAGGTCGTCGACGCCCTCCGGTACGCCGTCAACCGGCAGGAGTTCGTCGACAAGGTCACCTTCGGCTACGGCAAGGCGACCGACCAGCCGTTCCCGCCCGGGTATGTGGCGTACGACGAGAAGTCGGCCAACCAGTACCCGTACGACGTCACCAAAGCCAAGCAGCTGCTGGCCGACGCCGGATACCAGCCGGGGCAGGTCAAGATCGACCTGGTGATCCCGGCGCAGTCCACGGCGGCCGAGATCGTCCAGTCGCAGCTGGCCGCGATCGGCGTCACGGTCACCATCAAGGTCGACCCGAACTGGTCCACGCCGTTCTTCGCCAAGGATCTGACCCTGTCGCTGTACGGGACGACCGGCCGTGAATCGCCGGTGCAGACGCTGACCGCGCACTTCGGACCCAACGGCCCGCTCAACCTCAGTACGCCGTATGAGCCGGAGGGCTTCGAAGCCGCCGTCTCCGCCGCCCGCAAGACGCCGCTGGAATCGGCGGACTACGCGGCGAACCTGCAGGCGGCCACCCGGGCTGGATTGGCCAGCCGGGCGCTGATCTTCACGTATTCACAGCCGAACATCTTCGTCAAGAGCAGCAAGGTCTCCGCCCTGCCCGCCATCCCCGGCCAGATCCACTGGACCGGCGTCACGGTGGCGAACTCATGACCGGCCGCAGGCCGGTCATCGGCCGGCACAGTTTCCGTCAGGCGAGCGCCGGCCGTAGGTCGGTGATCGCATGAGTGCGGCCGGGCTGAGCCGGGTCAAGCGGGCCGGCGTACGCGTCGCGTCGGTCGCCGGCCGCTCGATCGCGATCTTCGTCCCGGTGTTCGCAGTGGCGACGTTCGTGACGTTCGCGCTGCGCTCGCTGAGCGGGCTCAGCCCGGCGCATCTGCAACTCGGCGAGTCGGCGACCCCGGAGAACATCGCCCGCATCGAGCACCAGTGGGGACTGGACCGACCGTTCCTCACCCAGTACTTCGACTGGTTCGGCGACCTGCTCTCCGGCGATCTGGGCACCAGCTGGTTCAACGGTGCCGACATCGCCCGGCTGCTCGCCGAAGGCGCGGTGATCAGCCTGTCGGTCGCCGGTGTGGCGCTGCTGATCGGCGTCGTCTTCGGGTTCGGCTTCGGGGTGCTGGCCGCGTGGCGGCGCACCACCTGGGTCGACCGGGTGATCACCGGGGTCATGACGTTCATCTCGGTGATGCCGTCGTTCGTCGTCGGCATCGCACTCGTCGCGGTGTTCGCCGTCGGGCTCGGCTGGTTCCCCTCGGCCGGCTACGTCCCGGCCGACCGCGGATTCGGCGTGTGGCTGGCCCACATCACCCTGCCCGCGATCGCGCTCAGCTTCGACACCGTCTCCGACGTCGCCCGGCAACTGCGCGCCGGGCTCGTGGCGGCGTACCGGGAGAACTATGTGACCGGCGCGGTCGTGCGCGGCCTCGGGCCCCGGCGGATCTTCTTCAAACACGTGCTGCGCAACGGAATCGGCCCCGCCCTGACCGTGCTCGGCCTGAAGTTCCCCAACCTGCTCGGCGGGGCGGTCGTCACCGAGGCCATCTTCGGCATGCCGGGCTTCGGCCAGTTCGCCGCCCAGTCCGCGCAACGCGGCGACGTCCCGGCCGTCCAAGGCGTCCTGGTCGTCTCGATCGTCCTGGTCGTCGTCTTCAACCTGCTCGTCAACATCGTTCTCACCCGGGTCACGCCCGGGTCGGCGAGAGGAGTCTGACGTGGTACGCCGCATCCTCCGGCTCGGCTCGGGCCGGATCGCGTTCGCCATCCTGGGTCTGATCGCCCTGCTGGCGGTGGTGGGACCGCTGCTGGCTCCCCAGGACCCGTTGGCCGGCAGCGCCGACATCCTCGCCGCGCCCAGCGCACACCACTGGCTCGGCACCGACTACCTGGGCCGCGACGTGCTCAGCCGGCTGCTCGCCGGATCGCGGCTGAGCGTACTGGGCGCCGTGCAGGTGACCGTGATAGCGCTGATCGTCGGCGTCGTCCCCGGCATCCTGTCGGTGTACCTCGGGCGGGCCTTCGAATGGGTCACCCTGCGGCTGGCCGACACCCTGATCGCCTTGCCGTTCCTGGTCTTCGCCGTCGCGGTCACCGCGCTGCTGGGCAACGGCATCCCGCAGGCCATGTTCACCGTCGGCGTCATGGTGTCGCCACTGTTCTTCCGGGTGTCCCGGGCGGCGACCCTGTCGGTGGCTCGGTCGCAGTACGTCGAGGCGGCCATCGTGTCCGGGGCGTCGGTCGGCTGGATCGTCCGCAGACACGTGTGGGTCAAGGTGCTGCCGCCGATCGCCATCGCCCTCGCCCACACCGCCGGGGTCGGCTTCGTCGTCGTGTCCAGCCTCACCTTCCTCGGCATCGGCGTACGCCCACCCGCCCCGACCTGGGGCGGCATCCTCGCCTCCGACCTCGGCTTCCTCAGCTACCGGCCGTGGGCGCCGCTGCTGCCGACCGCGTTGATCATGGCGACCGTGTGGGCCTGCAACCTGCTCGCCGACGCCATCCGCGACGTCACCGGCGAAGCCGGCCGAGCCCTGCTCAACACCAAGCGACTGGCAGCGAGGAGCGCCTGATGAGTGACATCGTGCTGCGCCTGGACGGCGTACGCGTCCACGACGCGGTCGGCGACCGAGACGTCGTCCGCGGCGTCACCTTCGACCTCACCCCGGGCAAGACCGTCGGGATCGTGGGGGAGTCCGGCAGCGGCAAGACGCTGACCTGCCGGGCGGTGCTGGGCATCCTGCCCGAGCACTTCACCGTCTCGGCCGGCACGATCGAACTCGCCGGTCGCGACGTGGCCGAGTTCACCGCCCGCGACTGGACCCAGGTACGCGGAACCGCCGTCGGCGCGGTCTTCCAGGATCCCGCGTCCTACCTGAACCCGTCGCTGCGCGTCGGCAGCCAGATCGCCGAAGTGCTACAGGTCAAGAAGGGCCTGTCCCGCCGAGACGCCCGGCATCAGGCGATCGGCCTGCTCACCGCGGTACGCCTCCGCGACCCCGACCTGGTCTACCAGCAGTACCCGCACGAACTGTCGGGCGGAATGCTGCAACGCGTCCTCATCGCCACCGCGATCGCCGCCGGCCCGCAGGTGCTCATCGCCGACGAGGCGACCACCGCGCTCGACGTCACCGTGCAGGCCGAGATTCTCGACCTGCTCGCCGACCTGCGCGACCGCACCGGACTCGCGTTGATCGTCGTCTCGCACGACCTCGCCGTCGTCGCGCAACTCTGCGACGAGGTCCTCGTCCTGCGCGACGGGCAGGTCGTCGAGCAGGGCCCCACCGAACGCATCCTGTTCGACCCGCGACACGAGTACACCCGGCTGCTCATCGCCGAACACGAACAGTACGGCCTGGACCACGTTCTGGCGGCGACCGGACTCGCCGAGCACAGCCGGGAGCTGGACTATGTCGGCTGACCACGTCCTGGAGGTGACCGGCCTCGACGTGCACTACCGGCGGCGTACCGGCCGGTTGCACGCGCTCAAACAGGCGACGCTGACCGTCGCGCCCGGCGAGACCGTCGGCGTCATCGGCGAAACCGGCTCCGGCAAGTCGACGCTCGCCCGAGCCGTGCTCGGCCTGGTACGCCCCTCGGCCGGGCGGATCGTGGTCGCCGGGCAGGAGGTCACCGGATTCTCGGCCCGGCGATGGCGATCCCTGCGTCGCCAAGGCGTCCTGCAGTACGTCTTCCAGGATCCGCTGCGCAGCCTCGACCCCGACCTGTCCGTCGAGGAGTCCCTCGTCGAGCCGCTGCTGATCCAGGGCCGGTCGCGGCGGGAGGCCGCCGAGCGGGTGCGTGCGTATCTGGGCCGGGTGCACCTCGACGAGGAGTTGCTGTCCCGGCTGCCCGGTGAGCTGTCCGGCGGCCAGCGTCAACGAGTCGCGGTCGCCCGCGCCCTGGTCACCGACCCGCGGCTGATCATCCTGGACGAACCGGTCAGCGCCCTCGACGCCGCGACCCGGGTGCGGGCGCTGGAGTTCCTCAAGGAACTGCGCGCCGCCGGAACGGCTCTGGTGTTCATCTCCCACGACCTCGGTTCGGTCGCCGGCCTCGCCGACCGGGTCGCCGTGCTGTACCAGGGCGAGATCGTCGAGACGGCGCCGGCCACCGACGTGATCCGGTCGCCGCGTCACGCGTACACGCGGCTGCTGGTCAGCTCAGCGCCGACGCTGCGCTCGGCCGCCGCGAACCGGGCCGCCCGCGCGGCCCAGCGGCAGACCCTCCGCGACCTCCTGCCCGCCTGACCTGGACGGAGACCCCATGACCTCGCGTGATGTTCTTTTCCCGACCGGCGAGCCGCCGTCCGACGTGGACGTGCTGATCGTCGGAGCCGGTCCGGTCGGGCTGTCCGCCGCCGTCGAGCTGACCGCCCGTGACGTCCGCGTCGCCGTGGTGGATGCCGCGACCTCAGCCGAGTTGGTGCGGGCCGGTGCGATGGGGCACTCGCCCCGCACGGTCGAGCACTTCCGGCGCTGGGGTGTGCTGCAGGCCATCCGCACGGCGTGGACCTTCCCGCCGGAGTGGAACCGCGGCATCCGGCTGGCCACCTCGCTGGCCGGCCACGACCTGGCCCCGGCCGGCCGCCGCCCGCAGGCCTTCTCGCTGTCCCGGCCGATCCGCCGCCCGCAAACGGCGTTGCAGCAGGTCTTCGTCGACCACCTGGCGCTGCGCGGCGTGTCGGTCAACGGCGGCTGGCGTGTCGTCGGCCTGACCCAGACCGGCGACCACGTGGAGACGGACGTGTTCTCGGCGGGGGAGACGCGCACGATCCGGTCCCGATACGTCCTCGGCGCCGACGGCGGCAGCAGCACCGTCCGGCGGCTCGCCGGGATCGACCGCGACGGCGCGTACGCCGACGAGAAGATGCTCCGGCTCGTCGTGCGTACGCGGCCCGGGGCGCTCGGACCGGCCCCCAGCGGCACGAACATCGTCTACAACCAGGTCGCGTCCGGTTTCCTCGCCGCGATCAGCCCCACCGAGTGGCGCGTGTACGCCGGGCCGTTCCCCCTCGACGAGACGCCCTCCGACGACGCGCTGCTCGACATCGCCCGGGCGGCGTTCGGCGTACCGGACCTCGACCTGCAGATCGCCTCGAAGACGTCGTTCTACCAGGCGACCCGGATCGCCACCACGTTCCGCCGGGGGCGGGTGCTGCTCGCCGGCGACGCCGCCCACGTGCGTACGCCGGGCGGCAACCTCGGCGAGGGCTTCGGCGACGTCGTCAACCTCGGCTGGAAGCTGGCCGCCGTCCTCGCCGGGCGGGCCGGGGACACGCTGCTCGACTCCTACGACGCCGAGCGGCGTACGCACAACTGGCGGGTCGCCGACCACGCGCTCGCCTCTGCCCGGCGTACGCGGGCATTGGTCGGGCGTATCCGGGCGATCGGCGTACCGGCCGACGACGACACCACCCCGGCGGCGGCCGAGGCCCGGCAGTCGATCGCGGCACTGCTGGCCGAATCGCCCGGCGGGGAAGCGCCCGGTGTCGTGTTCGACGAACGATACGACGCTTCCGACGTCATCTGGTACGAGCCCGGCCAGCACGAATCCGACGACCCGTGGACCGCGACGGCCTACGCCGACGACCCCCGGCCCGGCCATCGCGCCCCGGACGCGTACGTGGACCCGTGGGGCGACACCCTCTACGACCGGCTGGGCTTCACCGTCGGCCTGATCGTGGTCGACGCCCCGGACCTCGCCGCCGCCTTCTCCGCCGCCGCCGACCGCCGCGGGCTCGACCTGTCCATCGTGCACCTCACCCACGGCCCGGCCCGCGACCGCTATCCGGCCGGCGCCTACCTCATCCGTCCCGACCAGCACGTCGCCTGGCGGGGCACCACACTGCCGCCTGGCGGGGCCGCCGCCGTCCTCGACCATCTCCTCGGCACCGTCACCCACCCGAAAGGCAGCACGATGTCCGACTACCTCGACTTCACCGGCCCGGCCGAGCTGCGGACGCGGGGCACCGTGCTCATCGCCCCCGGCCGCGGCGAAAGCCAGAACAGCTACCTTCGGCTCGCCACCCGGCTGGCCGCCGACTCCTACCGCGTACGCGTCGTTCCCGCACCGATCGTCGACGCCGACGACGTGGCCGGTTCCCTCGACCGGTACGCCTCGGTCCTCGCCGACGCGGTCAAAGGCGTCTGCGCCGCCCCCTCCCGAGACGCCGACCCCGACGCCGCCTCCCACTCCGACGATGGCACCCGTGTCGCCGAGGACCGTCCGGTCGCGCCGCTGGTCGTTATCGGGGCCGACACCGCCGCCGCTGTCGTGGCCGCGCTGGCCGACCGGGCCGAGCCCGAAGCGGCCTGGTGGCCCGCCGCCGTGGTGCTCGCCGGGCTCCCCAGTTACGCCGTCCACGAAGTGGGTGGCTGGGACGACGAACTCGACGCGCGTACGCACTGCTCGGTGCACCGGGGTGTGCTGTCCGGCGATCCGGCCGTCCAACCCGGTACGCTCGCCGGCCCCGTTCCGGCGCGGCTGCTGGATCTGGCGTACCAGACCGAATCGGCGCTGCCGCACCTGATCCTGTCCGGTGACGCCGACCCGTACGCCGACCGCGACCAGCTCACCAGCCTCGCGCGACGGCTGCCGCTGGCGCGGCTGTCGGTCGTCCGCGGCGCGCACCACGACGTCCTCAACGATCTGCAGCATCGCACCGTCGCCGCCGAGATCGTCTCCTTCCTGGAGGCGTTGCGCGCCGGCGGCCCGCTGCGGCCGATCGCCCACAGTGTCCACAGCGCCTGGTGACGGAGGAACCGATGACCACCACGATCTCGCCGGCCCGAACGGCCACCGAGACAGCCGAACCCGAACTCGGCATCGACCCGCATCGGCTGCTCGGCCTGCTGCGGCGGCACGCCACCACGGTCACCGTCGTCACCGCGCCGGGTGGGGCGGGACTGCCCCCGGCCGGGTTCACCGCCACCTCGTTCACCTCGGTGTCGCTGCGGCCGCAGCTCGTCTCGTTCTGCCTGGACCGCGACTCGACGAGCTGGCCGGCCGTGGAACGCGCCCGGCACGTGGCGATCCACCTGCTCGCCGCCGGGCAGCAGCACGTCGCCCGGACGTTCGCCACCAAGGGCATCGACCGGTTCGCCGACGACACGATCTGGACCCCCGGCGCATACGGGATGCCGTTGCTGCGCGGCGTTCTGGCGACCCTGGTGTGCGAAGTGGCCGCCCGGGTTCCGGCCGGCGACCACGCGATCGTTCTCGGCCGCCCGGTGCTGGCCCAGCACGGCGACGGCGAGCCGCTGCTCTACCACGACGGCGGCTACCGCCGGCTCGACTCGGAGGCCGGCGCGTGAGCACTGCGACCGTGGGCCCGACCGGCGCGGCGGTGGCGCTCCAGCTGAACCAGGAGGGTCAGGACCTGCTGTTCCGGACGGCCCGAACGGCGAACGCGTTCACCGGGGAGCCGGTCACCGAGGCGCAGATCCGCGCGATCCACGACTTGGTACGGCTCGGCCCGACAGCGTTGAACTCCCAGCCCTTGCGCGTCTTGCTGCTGCGGACGGCGAGCGCCCGCGCGCGCCTGCTACCGCACCTGAGCGGCGGCAACCGGGACAAGACCGCGGTCGCTCCGCTGACGGCGGTGCTCGCCGCCGACACGGGTTTCCCGGAGCGGCTACCCGACCTGTTCCCGCACAAGCCGCAGGCCGCGACCTGGTTCGGCGATCCCGAGTATCGCGAGGACCAGGCCCGGTTCAACGCCACGCTGCAGGCCGGCTACTTCCTCATCGGCGTACGCGCCGCGGGTCTGGCCGCCGGGCCGATGACCGGGTTCGACGCCGCCGCCGTCGACGAGGAGTTCTTCGCCGACGGCCGGTGGCGGACGCTGCTGATCGTCAACATCGGCCGGCCCGCGCCGGAGGCCGCCCGGGAGCGGTTGCCCCGGCTGGCCTATGAGGACGTGGTGCGGACGGCGTGACGATCAGCAGCGCTCATAGGTGACTTCAGCTCGCCGCGGCGCTCCGGAACACCGGGTAGTAGCCGCCGGACTGCCCGGAGGCGAACGGGTGGTAGGAGACGCTGAGTTCGGCGAAGTTC
>JABFYB010000312.1 GCA_013361475.1 Hamadaea sp. | reverse complement strand
GCCGACGATCTTGCGGGTCGGCGCTGGGATGGAGTGGCGGTGGGACGCAGCTGACCCGTCCCGAGCGCTGCTTTCGGCGTATCAGAAAGGGACATGAGGAGATGTCCGGCACGTTCCGGTGGCCTGACGCGGACCTCGCGGCCGGGACCGGGCAGAATGGGACGGTGGAGCGGCGATGGGCCGCGAGCGGAGGCGGGAGGCAGGCGTGACGCAGACGCTGGTCGTGGCGGTGGACGGACCGTCCGGATCGGGCAAGTCGACGGTGTCGCGCCGGCTCGCGACGAAGCTGGACGCCCGCTACCTGGACACCGGGGCGATGTACCGGGCCGCCACCTGGGCCGTGCTGCAGGCGGACGCGCAGCTGACCGACCCGGACGGCATCTACAAGATCGTGAGCGCGGCCAACCTGGAGATTGTCACCGATCCGCAGACCCCGTCGATCAGCGTCGACGGGGTGAACGTCGACGGCCCGATCCGGGGGCAGGAGGTCACCCAGGCGGTCTCCGCCGTCGCGGCCGTCCCCGCCGTCCGCCAGCTCCTCGTGGACTTGCAGCGGCAGATCATCGCCGAGGCGGGCCGCATCGTGGTCGAGGGCCGGGACATCGGCACCGTGGTCGCGCCCACGGCCGACCTGAAGGTCTACCTGACCGCGTCCGAGCACGCCCGCGCCGCCCGGCGCAGCGCCGAGCACGCGACCGACCACGCCGCGACCGCCGCCGACCTGCGCCGCCGCGACCACCTCGACTCGACCCGCAAGACCGACCCGCTCAAGCAGGCCGCCGACGCGGTCGTCCTGGACAGCACCGAGCTGGGCATCGACGAGGTCGTCGCCGAGCTGCTGCGCCTCCTCGACAAGTGAAGGCTCCTGGAGTGACAACTGTGTCCGAAGATTTCGAGTGGGTCGAGGACGTCGGCTCCGCTGACGGTCCCGCGCCCGTGAACCCGGTGGTCGCCGTCGTCGGCCGCCCCAACGTCGGCAAGTCGACGCTGGTCAACCGCTTCATCGGCCGCCGGCAGGCGGTCGTCGAGGACAAGCCGGGGGTCACCCGGGACCGGGTGGCCTACGACGCGTACTGGAACGGCCGTCAGTTCACCGTGGTGGACACCGGCGGCTGGGAACCCGACGCGAAGGACCGCGCGGCCGCGGTCGCCCGGCAGGCGGAGATCGCCGTGGAGACGGCCGACGTCGTGGTGTTCGTGGTCGACGCGACCGTCGGGGCCACCGACGTCGACGAGGCCGCCGTCCGCATGCTCCGGGCCAGCCGCAAGCCGGTGATCCTGGTCGCGAACAAGGCCGACAACAACGCGATCGAGGTCGAGGCGACCAGTCTGTGGTCGTTGGGCCTCGGCGAGCCGCAGCCGGTCTCCGCCCTGCACGGCCGGGGATCGGGCGACCTGCTCGACGCCATCCTCGCCGCGATCCCGGAGGCGCCGGCGATCGTCGAGGACCGTCCGCGCGGCCCGCGCCGGGTGGCCCTGGTCGGGCGGCCCAACGTCGGCAAGTCGAGCCTGCTCAACAAGTTGTCGGGGGAAGAGCGCTCGGTCGTCGACTCGGTCGCCGGGACCACTGTGGACCCCGTGGACTCGCTGGTCACCGTGGGCGGCGAGGTGTGGCAGTTCGTCGACACCGCCGGGCTGCGCAAGCGAGCCGGGCAGGCGAGCGGCACCGAGTACTTCGCCTCACTGCGGACGCAGGCCGCCATCGAGGCCGCCGAGGTCGCCATCGTGCTGCTCGACTCGAGCGAGGTCATCAGCGAGCAGGATCAGCGGCTGCTCACCATGGTCGTCGAGGCCGGCCGGGCGCTGGTCATCGCGTTCAACAAGTGGGACCTCGTCGACGCCGACCGTCGCTGGTACCTCGACAAGGAGATCGAGCGGGAGCTCAAGCGCATCCCGTGGGCGGCCCGGATCAACGTCTCCGCGCGGACCGGACGAGCCGTTGAGAAGCTCGCGCCGGCGCTGCGTTCGGCGCTGGCCAGCTGGGAGCAGCGCATCCCGACCGGGCAGCTCAACCAGTGGCTGACGGCGCTGGTGCAGGCCACGCCGCACCCGGTCCGGGGTGGCAAGGCGCCGCGGGTGCTCTTCGCGACGCAGGCCGGGGTGGCTCCGCCGCGCTTCGTCGTCTTCTCCACCGGACCGCTGGACGCCGGATATGTCCGGTTCATCGAGCGGCGGCTGCGCGAGGAGTTCGGCTTCGAAGGCAGCCCCATCGACATCTCCGTGCGTACGCGTCGTGAGGAGCGGGCGAAGAAGCGCTGACGGCTGGACCTCTAGGCTGAGGTCCATGACGGACGCCGCTCTTCCTCGCTTCGACGTACGCGATCAGGTCGCCCTCGTCACCGGTGCGGCCCGAGGCCTCGGCCGGGCGATCTCGCTCGCGCTCGCCGAGGCCGGCGCCGACGTGGTGCTCGGGCTGCGGGACGTGACCGCCGACGGCGGGCTGGCCGACGAGATCGCCGCTCGCGGGCGGCGTGCGCTGCGGGTGCAGATGGACGTGGCAAGGATCGACCAGATCGAACCGGCCGTGGCCGCAGCCGTCGCCGAGTTCGGCCGATTGGACATCCTCGTCAACAACGCCGGGATCGCGCCGGAGAATCTCGCCGAGAACGTCGTCGAGGCCGACTTCGACCAGACGCTCGCGGTGAACCTCAAGGGCACCTTCTTCGCGAGCCAGGCCGCCGGCCGGGTGATGATCCGGCAGGGCTACGGGCGGATCGTCAACCTCGGCTCACAGGCGGGCATCGTGGCGCTGCCGGGCGAGGCGATCTACTGCATGACCAAGGCGGCCATCGCGCACTTGACGAAATGCCTCGCCGTGGAATGGGGACGGTACGGGATCACCGTCAACGCGGTGGCGCCGACCTTCGTGCGTACGCCGGGCACCGCCGAGGTGCTGGCCGACGACGACTTCCGCGCCGACGTGCTGGAACGGGTTGCGGCGTTGCATCGCATCGGCGAGCCGATCGAGGTCGCGGGAGTCGTCGTCTTCCTCGCCTCCCCGGCCGCCTCCCTCATCACCGGGGAGACCGTCGTCATCGACGGCGGCTGGACCAGCCGCTAGGGAACGGTCAGAACTCGATCGCCAGTCCCGGGGTGGCGACGCCGATCGGACCGGAGAAGTTCTGCCGGGCCGCCGCCCGGGCGGCGTACGGGTCGGTCCCCGGTTCGAGGTGCGTGAGCAGCATGCCGCGGACGCCCGCCTCGGTCGCCTGCGCCGCCGCTTCGGCGGCACTGGTGAGCATGCCTTTCGCGTCGTCCGGCACGGCTTCGGCGTACGTCGCCTCGGCGACCAGCAGCTGTGCCTCCCGGGCCAGGTCGACGACGGCTTGACCGGGACCGCCGTCGCCGGTGTAGACGAGGGCGCGGTCATCGGCGGTCAGGCGTACGCCCGCGTTGGGCACCCAGTGCGGCAGCAGCGCGGTGACGGCCTGGAACGGGCCGATCTCGAAGGCGTCCCCGGCGGTGAATTCGCGGATGTCGGCGTACTCGTCGAGCCAGCCGGGCCGGTCCAACGCCATCACCGCGTCGATCGCGCCCGGTTGCGTGTAGATCGGCAGTGGGGCGGCGGCCGGGCTGCCGATCGCCCGCGCCCGCAGCAACGGGTTGAGGTCCGAGCAGTGGTCGGGATGCCCGTGCGTGATGTACACGGCGTCGACCTGGTCGGCCGCGATGTGGGTGAGCAACTGCGGCAGCGTGGCGTAGCCGAGGTCGAGCAACAGCCGGAAGCCGTCGTGCTCCACGAGGAACCCGCTGCAGGCCGAGGCCGGTTCGGGCCAGGCGCCGCAACCTCCGAGAACGGTCAGCCGCATGCCCCGACCATAGCCTCCCACGGAAGAACCGGCCGCTCGGGAGGCCTGATATTGACAAAGGCACAGCCATGAGGTCACTCTGAACACATGTTCAGAACGGATGTTCAGAACACCGATGTGGCCATTGTGGGCGGTGGGCTGGCCGGCATGGCGACCGCGTTGCGGCTCCAGGCGAGCGGTCTGTCCACGGTGCTCTTCGAGGCGCACGGCCACCTCGGCGGCTGCGCGGGCTACTGGCGGCACCGGGGCTTCTCGTTCGACGTCGGCGCGACCACGCTGGTCGACTTCGAACCCGGTGGGGTCGGCGCGGAACTGCTCGACAGCGTCGGCGTACCGGCGATCGAGGGCGAGCACCTGCCCGGCTACGAGGCCTGGCTGCCGGACCGGACGGTCACCCTCCATCGTGATCCCGCCCAGTGGCACGCCGAACGCCTCGCCAAGTTCGGCGACGACGCGGGCCACCGGGCGTTCTGGGCCGAACTGGACCGCCTCGCCGACGTCTTCTGGCGGGCCAGCCGGGCCGGCGTCAAGCTGCCGATGCGCCGGCCGGCCGACGTGCTGCACAACCTGAGGGCGGTCGGGCTGCGTAACGTCGGCGAGGCGCGGCGCTTGCGGGAGACGCTCGCGCAGGCGATGCGGCGGCATCGGGTCGACCAGGACCAGGCGTTGACGACCCTGCTGGGCATGCTCGTCGAGGACACTGTGCACAGCACCGTCGAGCGCGCACCGCTCATCAACGCCGCGCTCGGCATCACGATCCGCGGGGCCGGCCTGACCAGGCATCACGGTGGCATGCACGGCTTCTGGCGTACCCTCGTGGCCCGCTATCGCCGGCTCGGCGGCCGGGACCGGACCGGGACGCGGGTCCACCGCGTGCGCCAGGGTTTCCAGATCGAGACGAGCCGGGGGGTCACCCGCGCGGACCAGGTGGTGCTCGCGGTGCCGGCGCCCGCCGCGCAGGCGCTGTGCGGTGGGCTGCCGGTGGCCCGGCGGCTGACCCGCTACCTGGAGCGGGACCGGGGGGAGCTGGGTGGGGCGGTGATCGTCTTCCTGGGGGTGCCCGAGGCGGAGGTCGGCGGCCACCGCCTCACCCATCACCAGTTCTGCGACGACTACGCGCGGCCGTTCGGCGACGGCACCAACATGTTCGTCTCGGTGTCCGCGCCCGGCGACACGCTCAGCGCGCCGCCGGGGCACCGCGCCGTCATGATCTCCACGCACACCTCGCTGTCCGCCTGGTCCAGTCTCGACACCGAGGGGTACGCCCAGCGCAAGAAGGAGATCGGCGAGCGGTTGATCACCCTGGCGCGGCGGGCCTACCCGGCGTTGGGGGAGCGGGCGGTGGTGGCCGAGGTCGGCACCCCGCGCGCCTTCGAGCGGTACGCCTTCCGCCCGGGCGGCGCGGTCGGCGGCCCGCATCAGACCCTGCGCAACAGCAACCAGTACGCGATCCCGCACGATCTGGGCGGCCGGGGACTGTGGCTGGCCGGCGACTCGACGTGGCCCGGCCTCGGCACCGTCGCCTGTGTCCTCGGCAGCCGGATCGTCGCGGACGGAATCCTCCGGGAAAGGCGGCGGTAGATGAAGTTGCCCACGATGCGCGAGCTGGGCGAAGATCTGCTGGTGACGACGCCGTCCCAGCGCATGCTCGCCCTGGCCCGGCCCTATGTGGGGGTGGCCGCCTTCGCCGCCGCGGTGTGGCTGGGGCTGTGGTGGCTGACGCCGCTGATCGTCTTCGGGATCTTCGTCGCCGTGGTCACGGTCACGCACGACGTCGTGCACCGGACGCTCGGCCTGACCGAGACCGAGACCGATCGCTGGCTGTTCGCGCTCGGCCTGGTGCTGCTGGAGTCGGGGCACGCGTACCGGATCACCCACCGGCAGCATCACCGGCTCTTCCCGAGCCCCGACGACCCCGAGGGCTATCCGGCGAACCTGTCGTTCCTCGGCGCGGTCCTGTATGGACCGGTCTTCCTCGTCCGGCTGTGGCTCTGGGCGTACGGCCGGTCGGGCCGGCGCGACCGGATGTGGCTGCTCGTCGAAGCCGCCGTCCCGGTCGCCGCGGTCGTAGGTGGAGTCCTGCTCTGGCCGGTCACGCCCGGACTGCTCGTCTACGCGATCCTGGCGATCGTGGGGAGCTGGGTGTATCCACTGCTCACGGTCTACCTGCCGCACCACGGTTACGGCGACGAACCGGTCAAGCAGACCCGCACGCTGCGCGGCCGGATCATCCCCGCGATCTTCCTCGAACTGACCTACCACCTCGAACACCATCTGTATCCGCAGGTGCCGAGTCATCACCTGCCCGAACTCGCGCGCCGCCTCGACCCGTACCTGGCCCGCGCGGGCGTTCAACCGGTGGCGGTGCCATGAGCTCAGGTCCCCGGATCGCCGCTCGCGAGCGCATCCTGCGGGCGGCGATCCTCGCGCTGTCCAGCCACGGGTACGCCGGGACGACCGCCCGGTCGATCGCCGCCCTCGGCGGGTTCGCCCCCGGCGTCATCTACTACCACTTCGCCGACCTCGACGAGGTGTTCACGGCGACCGCGGCGTACACCAGCGAACAGCGCGAGGAGCGCTACCGCACGGCGCTGGCCGACGTGACCAAGGCGGTGCCCCTCATCGAGAAACTGCGCACCCTGTACGCCGAAGACGCCGAATCCGGGCACATCGAGGCGGTCCAGGAACTCGTCGCGGCCGCCCGCCCGGGATCCCCGCTGGCGGCCGCGATGGCGGCGCAGACGCGGCAGTGGGAACTGCTCGCGGAGGAGATCCTGAGCCGGCTGCTGCGCGGCAAACCGTTGGGGCGCCTGGTGAACGTGCCGACCGCCGCCCGCGCCGCCGTCGCGTACTACCTGGGCATGCAGACGCTGACCCACCTCGACGGCGACTCCAGCCGTCCGGAGGCGGCGTTCGGACAGGCGGCCCGGCTGGCCGCCGCGTTCGACAAACTCCCCACCCTCCGCCGCCGCTCCCTGTCCCGCCGATCATGAACTAGCGGTCGTGATCGGCCGGCGTGTCGCGTCCGCAGCACCATGATCGTTCCCTTGCGGGCCTGCTCATCGCGGCTAGGGTCCTAGGACGGGGTACGGGGTGTGGGGTCACTGCTGCTGGTATTCCATGGCGCGCTCGATCGCGCGGTAGATCTTGGCGTACCGGGTGTAGTCCTCGAGGCGTAGGAGCAGCAGCTCCGTCCCGGCGGCGGAGGCCCAGATCTCGTACACCGCGTCGCCCTTGTCGTAGCTGTCGTCGACGCGGTGCAGCATCCACTCCCAGATCGCCCAGCCGAAGCCGCCCAGCATGAGCACGAAAGCCAGCAGCAGAAGGGTGTTGCGGGGGACGTGGACGCCGCCGACGTTCGCCTCCGTGTACGCGGCCGACACGAAGGCGATGAGGATGACGAGCCCGATGATCCCGGCCAGCGTCATGATCGTGTTGAGGACGCCGCGACCGGCGGTGCGACTGCGTACGCGCCAGGTCGCCGCGCTTTCGGCGTGCCACACGTAGTCGAGGTCGGACAGGCGCCAGCGCCGGTCGTCGATCTGCAGGTACGCGGAGGTCACCACGACCGTCGCATCCCGATAGAACGTGATCATGGTGGCCTCCGGAGGGCTCGCCCTCACGGTACGGGCCGGCCGCAAGCCGAGCTGCCACACTGGTCGGGTGCGGATCACGGCGGCTTTCCTGACCTTCCTGCTGACGGCCCTCGTTCCTGGGGCGGCGGCGTTCGTCCCGGGGGTTGCGTACGCCGAGCCGGGGGAGATGTCGGTCGCGTGTGTCGTGAACGACGACCGGGTCAGCGAGCTGTCCGGGCTGGTCGTGACCGCGTCGGGATACATCGCGATCAACGACTCGAACTGGGATCCCTCGGCGATCCGGATCTTCTACCTGGACAAGAAGTGCAAGCTCACGAAGTCGATCGGCTATCCGACGGCGGCGCGTGATCCCGAGGATCTGACCCTGGCGAAGGACGGCACGTTGTGGGTCGCCGACGTCGGGGACAACTACAACGCCTCGGTACGCCGGAAGACGGTCGCGCTCTGGAAGCTGGCGCCGGGGGCGAAGAGCCCGGTGATCTACCGGTTGGCGTACCCGGACGGGCCGCATGACGCGGAGACGTTGCTGCTGGCGGCGGACGGTACGCCGATCATCGTGACGAAGGAGCTGAGTGGGCGGTCGGAGATCTTCGTGCCGACCGGGCCGCTGGTGGCGAAGGCGGCGGACGGTGTGCCGTTGAAGCGGGTGGGGTCGGTGCGTCTGCCGGATTCGCAGACGCCGAACTTCCTGGACAGCATCGGCCGGCGGCTGGTGACCGGGGGTGCGGTGTCCCCGGACGGCCGGCACGTCGTTCTGCGCACTTACGCCGACGCGTTCGAGTGGGACGTGGTCGACGGTGACATCGTCAAGACGCTGACCGACCAGGAGCCGCGGGCGACTCCGTTGCCCGACGAGCAGCAGGGCGAGGCGATCGCGTACACGCCGGACGGGTCGGCCTTCGTGACGGCGTGCGACGAGCCGGCGGGCCCGACGACGTTGCGCCGGTACGTTCCGGCGGCGCGGCCGTCGCCGTCTCCGTCGGAGGATCAGAAGTCCGGTGATCAGGAGCAGACGCTGGCGGGCGACGACGGTGGCCGGCCGGGGAATCGGCTGATGTTCGCCGTGGGGATCACCGGGCTGGTGCTGGTGCTGTTGGGGGTCATGGGAGTGGTGCTGCGCCGGCTCGCGCGCTGAGCCAGTCGGCGGCCGGCCCGAAGACGCGCGGGTCGGCGAGGACGCCCCGGTGGCCCAGGCCTTCGGTGATGACCAGTTCGGCGTGCGGGTACGCCTGGTGCAGCCGGTGTGCGTGGTCGACGCCGACGAAGTCGTCGTCGGCGTCGTGGAGGATCAGCAGCGGCTGGGTGACGTGTTCGGGCTGGTGGTCGCTGCTGAGCCGGGTCCAGATGTCGTCGTCGCCGAGGAGTTTCTCCAGCCGTCGCCGGACGTCGTCGGTCACCGGCGGGCGGAGCCGGAGTTGCCGGGCGAACTCCCTGAGTAGGTGGCCGAAGTCGGCGATGCCGCTGACCGTGACGATCGCGTCGGCGCGTACGCCGGTGCGCAGGGCGTGGAAGGCGGTGAGGACGCCGAGGGAGTGCCCGGCGATGCCGCGGAAGTCGCCGTGGCGTTGCTGGATCGCGTGGACGAGGCGGGCGTACTGCGGGACGGTGGTGCTGTCGCCGCCGGAGTCGCCGTGTCCGGGCGCGTCCACGGCGATCGCGGTGTGGCCGCGTCGGGCCAGTTCGGTGGCGAGGGCGGCGAATCGGCTGCCCCGGGAGGACCAGCCGTGCAGGAGCAGGACGGGCCGGTCGCCGTCGCCCCAGCGATACGCGGCGACGCGTACGCCGTCCACCGTGTAGTGCTCGCGGACGGCGGCGGCGTGGGCGGCCTGCTCATGGGGGTGCACGCGGGCGCGGCGGACGGGCCGGCGGAACAGTTCCCAAGCCAGTCGCCGGGCCAGCGGCGGCGCGGTCACCGACAGGGCGTCGAGCAGACGGCCGGTGAGCTTGATCGCGGGGGTCATGGGCGGAGCCTAGCAATAAATAAGACCGACCGGTCGGTTAGGTATCTCACATCGCAGGTTATTGAGGGAGTTGACTCTTTCCCAATCTCGATGTTGCCTTTAGATTGGTCCGGGAGCGCTCCCACGCCCATGGGAGTGTCCGTCCATGAAGGAGAATCCCGTGCACTCGTCCCCCCGCACGAGGCTCGCGGCGATCATCGCCGCCGCGACGGCCGCCCTCGCGGCCACCGCCGTCGGCCTGCTGGCCGGCGGTGAACCGTCCTACGCCGGTACGCTCACCGGCACCTTCTACAAGGATCCGAACAGCAAGGTCCTGCAATGGCTGGCGGCCAATCCCAACGATTCCCGGGCGGCCCTGATCCGGGACCGGATCGGCGCCCAGCCGCAGGGCAGGTGGTTCGCCAGCTGGAACCCCAGCACGATCCAGTCCGAGGTCTCGGCGTACGTGGCCGGGGCCGCCTCGGCCAACCAGATCCCGCTGGCGATCGTCTACGAGATCCCCAACCGCGACTGCGGTGGCGCCAGCGCCGGTGGTGCGCCGGACTTCAACCAGTACCGCTCCTGGGTCGACTCGTTCGCCCGTGGGCTCGGTACGCGTACGGCGGTGGTGCTGCTCGAGCCGGACTCGCTCGCGCTGCAGACCTGCCTCAGCAGCACCGAACTGGCCAACCGCAACTCGGCGCTGGCGTACGCGATCAGCACGATCAAGGCGAACAACCCGAGCGCGAAGGTCTACCTGGACGCCGGGCACTCGGCCTGGAACAGCGCCGCCGATCAGGCGCAGCGGCTCGTCAACGCCGGCGTACGCAGTGCGGACGGCTTCTACAGCAACGTGTCCAACTTCCGCTGGACCGCCGACGAGATCGCGTTCGGCAAGAACGTCCTGAACGCGATCGGGTCGGCGAACCTGCACCAGGTGATCGACGTCAGCCGTAACGGCAAGGGCCCGAACGGCAGCGAGTGGTGCGACCCGTCCGGCCGGGGCGTCGGCGTGCCGCCGACCACCAACACCGGTGAGGCGACCGTCGACGCGTTCGTGTGGGCCAAGCCGCCGGGCGAGGCCGACGGGTGCGCCGCGTCCGCCGGGACGTTCGTGCCCGATCTGGCGTACCAGCTGGCTCTGAACGGGGTGGTCCCCACCGCGACCGCGACGACCAGCCCGAGTTCGAGCCGCAGTGCCAGCGCGAGCCCGAGCGCCAGCACGAGCCCGAGCGCCAGCACCAGCCCGAGCGCGAGCACGAGTCCCACCGGGAGCACCTCCTGCTCGGTCGCCTACCGGGTGGACAGCCAGTGGAACAACGGTTTCACCGCCACAGTGACGATCACCAACCGCGGCCCGGCCATCAACGGCTGGACGCTGACCTTCACGTTCACCGGCAGCCAGATCATCACGAACTCGTGGAACGCCGGGGTGACCCAGTCGGGCACCGCGGTCACCGCGAAGGACGCCGGCTGGAACGGCTCGCTGGCCACCGGCGGCACCGCCAGCTTCGGCTTCCAGGCGACCTACAGCGGCACCAACGGCACGCCGACCGGGTTCAAGCTCAACGGCGTGGCCTGCTCCTGATCCTTCCGTCCTCTCCGGAAGAATGCGGCGTGACCTGCGAGATCCGCAGGTCACGCCGCACTCTGTGCCACGGGGGTACTCATGCGCATCCGCGCCGTAACGCTGGCCGTCGCCAGCCTCATCGCCATCACGCCGGCTCAGGCGTACGCCGCTTCGCCGCCGGATCCGATCGCCTTCATCCGCGGCGGCGACGTCTGGGTGCGTACCGCGGCGAAGACCTTCCAGGTCTCCAGCCAGGGGCACGCCGCCTGGCCGCGGCTCTCGCCCGACAAGACGGAGATAGCGTACGCGGAGAGCGGCAACGTCACCGTCGCGTACATCGGGGCCGGGCCGGAGAACGTCTACCGCACGGAATTGACGCACGGCAAGGACGCGGGCGGTCCCGCCTGGTCACCGGACGGGCGGTTGCTGGCGTACCGGGCCGGGGGTGTCTACAGCGGAATGCTGACGATCCTGCGCCTGGCGTCGGCCGAGAGCGTGCATCTCACCGTGGCAGGCCGCGAGACCAAGGCCGCCCCGCGGGCCGGCTTCGACCAGCTTCGGCTGGCCAACACGCTGGACTGGTCGCCGGACGGCAAGTCGATCGCCTTCCCGGGCGGCGACTGCTGGGGCATCTACGACGACTGCCTGACGGTGCTGGACCTGGCGGCGAACTCCGAGACGACCATCGTCGCCTGGGGCGGCGGCGGTGCGGAGCTGTCCGGATTCGCCACCACGCCCCGGTTCAGCGGCGACTCCCGCAAGTTGTTCTGGACGCAGCAGGAGGACGTCATCGACCAGCCCGACCCGAGCCCGCTGCGGGTCTACGGCTACGACCTGGCGACCGAGCAGCGCCGGCAGGTCGGCGCCGACGGCGACACCACGCCGGTGCACCTGGGCGGGGGACGGTTCCTCGTCACCGCCCGGCACGCCGGGGCGAACTGGGTGGCCTTCCTGAGCGGGACCACGCACACGTGGCTCGTCCCGGGCGAGCAGGCCGACGCTCGGCGCTGATTTCACAGGCGACTCCCAGGCCGGGCCGCTAGGGTGACTTGGATGCAGCAGATGACCTGCCCGAAGTGCCAAGGCGCGATGCGCCAGTACGAGCGCAGCGGGGTGGTGGTGGATCAGTGCTCCGAGTGCCGGGG